>NZ_VKAC01000002.1:300000-442551 GCF_008041935.1 Quadrisphaera setariae | reverse complement strand
CACCGCGGTGTAGGACGCCCCCAGCTCCAACGGCTCCTCCGGAGACCAGGACCCATCCCCAGCACCAGCCCCGGTGATCTGCACCCCGTCAGCACCGGTGACCACCACCGCCTGCAGCTCACCACCGCTGACCGTGGCCCGCACCACCGGCACCGGAGAGGTCACCCCACCCCCACCCGCCGGCCCAGATGCACCCGCCGAGGCAGACGCACCCGCCGAGGCAGTCCCACCAGCGTCCACACCGTCGATGGCCAACGACACCCGCGCCGCCGGAGCAGCGCTCCTCGACGGCGACGCACCAGCACTCCCAGCAGCACCCTGCGCCGCGGGCTTGCTGCCGAACGGGCCGCACCCCGTGAGCACACCGCCCACGCCCACGACCCCACCGGCGACGACCAGCAGGAACGCCCGACGGCTCGACCCGACCCTCGCGACCTCAGCGGCCACGACCGCCTCCGCTCTTCTTCCGCAGCGGCGCAGCGGCGGCGAACAGGGACGTGACCACGACGGCCGACCCCACCCACACGACAGCGGCCACGTCGATCAGCGCGCTCACAGCGAGCACCTCTCGGCGGACGCGACGGTCCAGCGGGTGCCGCAGCGCTGCGCCAGCCGGCGCAGGTGCTCCAGCACCAGCAGCTGGCCAGCGGTCCAGCCTGCACAGGCGGTCTCGTCCACCAGCAGTTCGGGCGCCCCGAGCTGGATGGCGCGGCGGACCTGCAGGGCGAACAGGCCGAGGTCGTCGCCGTGCCCCAGCGAGGGGGCGGTGAGCGAGCGGACCGGGCAGGTCGGCAGCGCGCCGCGGTGGCGCGGTCGGGGGAAGTCGCGGACGTGCACGGTCATGGGACGTCGCCGCGGCGTTCTACGTTGCACTCCTCGTGTTCGGAGCCGTCAGGCCTGCGGGAGGGCCAGTGCGAGCACGAGCACCACGACCGCCGCCGTGACGACCGCCAGCTGCAGGTAGGCGGTGCGGCGCTTGTAGCGGCGCACCTCGCTGGTCGAGCGCATGTGAGTCCCCTCCATCGATGACGACGACGTCGGCTCGCGCCGCCGCTCGCCACGGGCGAGCGCGGGGCCGACGCCGCCAGGCTGCCGCGCAGCCACCACCGGACGGATCAGCCTGCGATCGGGTCTGGTCGTGGGAGCGTCATCCCCTGGGAGTACACCTCGCGGGGGCGCTCCTCGTCGTCGTCGTCATGACCCAGCGGAGGGGTGGGACCTCAGGCGGAGCGGCCAGACGGTCCGGATCAGCCACGCCTGCAGTCTGCCCCGGCACCCGCGGCGCCTAGGGCCAGTCGGCCCGGACGTCTGCCGCGACCTGAGAGGGTCCGGCGCGTCGAACGTCTCCGGTCTGAGAGGTCCAGGAGGTCCAGTGGACGAGTGGGTCCCGGTGACCACCGGGAAGTCGGGGGCGCGCGTCTGGCGCGGCCGCGGGGTGCACCGCAAGCAGGACTCCCCCGAGAGACTGGCTGCCGAGGCCGCTCGGCTGACCTGGCTGAGCGCCCAGGGGCTCCCGTGCCCGCGGGTCGTCTCGCTGAGCGACGACGCCCTGGTGACCACCACAGTCCCCGGGCGCCCGCTGACCGCCCTACCTCCGGCCGCTCAGCCGCGCGCCATCACCGCCCTTGCCGAGGTGCTGCGGGCCCTCCACTCCCTTCCTGTGGCGAGCTGCCCCTTCGACGCCCGCCTGAGGACGACGACGGCAGCCGCTCGGTCCCGCGCCGCACTCGGCCTCGTCGACCTCACCGCACCGGACGGCGCACGCCGCGGCTGGTCCGTGCCGCTGCTGCTCGCCGAGCTCGCGGCGACCCTGCCCACGCAGGAGGAGCTGGTGGTCTGCCACGGCGACCCCGGACTCCCCAACGTGCTGTTCGACGACGACGGCGAGGTGACGGGCCTGCTCGACGTCGAGCGGCTGGGCGTGGCCGACCGGTGCCGCGACCTCGCGATCGCCGCGCGGAGCACCCGCGACCGGCTGGGCGGGACGCGGGCGGAACAGCTGCTCGAGCACTACGGGGCCAGCGACCGGGACGCCCTGGTGCTGCCCTTCTACCGCCTGCTCGACGAGTTCTTCTGACGCGCCCGCCGAGGCAGGTCCCCGTAGCCGGCGCGCACCACGTGGACGGCCTCGCCCAGCACGCGGCGCAGCGCCGTCAGCTGGTGAGCCGTCCACTGCGGACGGTAGGAGTCGAGGTGGAAGACGTACGGCACGTTCGCGGCGACGAGCTTGTCGTAGCAGCGGTCCACCGACCGCCCTCGCGGGTTCCACGCGCCGCCGGTGCTGCGGCTGACGTCACCGGCCCAGTTCCACAGGTTGAGCCCCGCATCCACCTCCAGCCACGTCCTGCGTCCCGCGAGCCAGTCCTGCGCGGGTCCGAGGTCGGAGACCAGCACGCTGCGGTCGCCGGCCTGGTCCTCGTCGTACTCCCAACCGGCGCGCGCCGCACCGGCGAGGCACTCCTCCTCGCTGTCCCAGCCCAGGACTCGTCCTCCGCAGGCGGCGATCCGGTCGCCCCAGCCGTCGCGCTCGGGTCCCCACCAGTGCCAGCGCAGGCGCCCGTCGAAGCGGATGCCGCACGGCGCGCCGCGGTCCGGCGCGGCCAGATCCGCCTCAGTCCCCATCGCCAGCTCGGCTCGACCGGTGGCCGCGGACGTGGGCGGGGTCGTGCGGGCGCTCCCCCACCTGGCAGTGGTAGCAGCGCTCGACCACACCGTCGGCGTTGAAGAAGTCGTGGTCGCCGCAGTCACGTCGCCCCTTGGCGGCCACACCGCGCTCGATGAGCCACCACGGCGTGCGCATGCGGACGGCGGTCCGCCAGCGGTAGCGGCCCCTGGTCACGCCGGGACGCTAGGCGACGGAGCCAGCGCGGGGCGATGCGTTTTCGCCAGCCGCGCCTCTGCACCAGGCTGGACCGGTTATCACCGCGATCGACGAGGAGCGCCATGTCCACTGCCGTCATCATCGGAGCCGGTCCGGGCCTCGGCGCAGCCGCAGCCCGTCGCTTCGGGGCCGAGGGTTTCGCCGTCGCCCTGGTCTCCCGCACCCAGGCCAACGTCGACGCCCTGGCCGAGCAGCTGTGCGCGCAGGGCGTGGACGCCCGCGGGTACGCGGCGAGCGTCCGCGACCTCGACTCGCTGCGCGACGCCCTTCGACGCGCCGCCTCCGACCTCGGGCCCGCCGAGGTCGTGCAGTACAGCCCCATCCCGCAGCCGGAGTTCCTGCGGCCGGTGCTCGAGACGGACGTCGACGACCTGCGCGCGGCCGTCGAGTTCTCCATCTTCGGTCCGCAGGCGGTGGTGGCCGAGGTGCTGCCGAGCATGCGCGAGCGGGGCCGGGGGACGCTGCTGTTCGTCAACGGCGGCAGCGGTGCCCGTTCGAACCCCGCCGTGGCCGGGACGTCCGTGGCCTTCGCCGGGGAGAGCGCGTACGCGCGGATGCTGCACACCGCCCTCGCCGACGAGGGCGTGCACGTGGGGCAGCTCATCATCCCGGGCGGCATAGAGGTGGGGCACCCCACGCACGACCCGGACGTCCTGGCAGGTCACCTGTGGCGGATGCACACGGAGCGGGAGGGGTTCCGCGTCTTCGCCGAGCCGATGCCCGACGTGGTCTGACGCGCGAAACCCCTTGCTCATCCCGGTGATCCTGACCGGGTGACCACCGCACCCGGGGACGACGAGGACGACCAGTTCCCGATGTGGACGCCTGACGTCACGGATGAGCAGCTCGTCGCAGCGCTGGAGCACGGGACGACGTGGGCCGGCGGGGCCGACAGCGTCGAGGAGCAGACGTGGGTGGTCGGCGCCGCCGGTGCCTGGGACGACCTCGGCTGCGTGCTGGTGCCGTACCGCACGGACGAGGACGGCCTCGAGCACGACGCCCACGTGCTGCCCCGCGCCCCCTCCGGGCGCTGGCGCCCCACGGGTGCGAGTTCGGGGACGAGCCTGCCGGAGTGGGTGCTCGAGCGCCCGGACACCGGGCCGACGAGCTGGATGGGCACGCAGACCCAGGTCGTTGCCGACCAGCTCCTCGGCTACGCCCTGACGGAGAGCACCAGCGGCGGCGTCGAGCCCTCCACGATGTGGGCGGCGTGCGTCGCCGTCCTGTGCTCCCACCAGGTGGAGCGCCTGCAGCTGATCCACCGCTCCCCCACCCGCGACCTGGTCCGCGAGCTCGTGATCGCTGTGCCTCCGAGCGGTCTCGTGGCCTTCGCGTGCCCGGTGGTGCACCACACCGGCTCCGTGCTGCTGCGCGCCCTCGGCACCGACGGTGCGCGGCTCAGCGAGGAGACGTACTGGCCGCTCCTGGACGACGACCGCCACTGGCCCGACGAGTCCCTCTGGACGGGCTACGACGGCCGGTGAGACGCCGCCCTCGACTCACCCGTCAAGGGTCAAGCATTCTTGACCGGTGGATGGCGCGGCTCCTGACTACGACCTCGACGACACCCTCGAGCTGACCACCGCCGAGCAGGTGGCCGCCATCGGCAACCTCGCCCGCTTCCGCATCCTCGAGACGCTGTCGGTGCGTGCGGCCACCGTCAGCCAGCTCGCCACCGAGCACGACCTGCTCAAGGGCAGCGCCAGCCACCACCTCAAGGTGCTCTCCGCTGCCGGCCTCGTCAGGGTGGTCCGCACCGCCAAGGTCCGCGGTGGCACCGAGCGCTACTGGGGGCGGGTCGCGCGGACCTTCGACGTGGCGCCGTCCAACCCCGCCCACGGACGCCGCGGGCTGCTGCTGCGCACGGTCGCCGAGGACCTCGACGCCGCCCCGCCGGAGGCCGAGCAGCAGCTGCTCGTCACGAGGCTCCGCCTGGACCCCGCCGCCTACCAGCGCCTGTCGGAGCAGATCGCCGCCCTGGTCGCGGCCGCCGAGGCGGACCAGACCCCCGACGCCGACGTCGCCAACCTCACGGTGGCCCTGTACCGGACGTCTGCCGCTGCCCGCCGTCACCAGGACGACGACGGGGGGCGCTCGTGACCAGCGGCACCGGGCCTGGGGCCAGCGCCACCGCGCCGCACCACCCGGTGTCTTCGCCCTCCGCGCCGAGCCCTCAGGAGCGGCTGGGCGGCGACTACTGGTGGTTGTGGACCAGCTCGACCGCCGCGAACCTCGGTGACGGCGTGCGGCGCGTGGCGTTCCCGCTGCTGGCCGTGACGCTGACGCGAGACCCGGTCCTCGTGAGCGCCGTCGCCGCCGCCACCACGCTGCCGTGGCTGGTCGTCGGCCCGCTGGCCGGGCTGGTGGTGGACCGCGTCGACCGGGTGCGGCTGCTGTGGGCGGTCAACGCGGCTCGGGCGGTGGTCGTGACCGCGGTCGTGGTCGGGCTGGGCAGCGGGCACGCGAGCATCGGGCTGCTCGTCGCCGCGGCGCTCCTCCTGGGCGTCGGAGAGGCCCTCGTCGACGACGCCGCCATCGCCCTGGTCCCCCGCACTGCGCCCGAGCCCATGCTCGAGCGCGCGAACGCCCACCTGTACGGGGCACAGGTGGTCACCGGGCAGTTCGTCGGGCAGGGCATCACCGGGGCGCTGTTCGCCGTCGCGGTGGTGGCCCCCTTCGCCGTCGACGCGGCAGCGCTGCTCCTCGCGACGGTGGCCGCGCTCCTCCTGTCACGGCGGTCGTCGAAGACGGTCACGGTGACGACGAGCGCCTCGGGCGGTGCGCTCCGGCTGGCGTGCGCCGGCATCGCCGAAGGCGTCCGCTGGCTGATGGGACAGCGGCTGGTGCGCGCGCTGTGGGTGGTGCTGGCGGCGCTCGGCTTCGCCTCCGGGGCCTTCTGGGGCGTCATCGCGCTCTACGCCCAGGACGTGCTGGGACTCGGACCGACGGGCTTCGGCGTGGTCCTGGCGGTCGGCTCCGTCGGGGCGCTGGTCGGCAGCCAGGTGGCCCCCTGGGTGCGCGCCCACCTGGGGGTGGCCGGGGCGATGTACTCCGGTGCGGCCCTCGTCGTGCTCTCCACGGCCGGTCTGGCCCTGACGCGCTCGGGGCTGGTGGCGGCGGCGCTGCTGGTGGCCAACGGCGTCGGCGTGCTCGTGTGGAACGTAGTCGGGGTCTCCCTGCGGCAGCGGGTGGTGCCCGACGAGCTGCTGGGGCGCGTGCAGTCGGCGTTCTCGGTCGCCAGCGTCGGGTCCGCCACGGTCGGGGCGCTGGTGGCAGGCGTCGTGGCTCGGGAGGCCGACCTGCCCGCGGTGTTCTGGATGAGCGCCGCGGTCATCACGGTCGCCGCCGCGGCCACTGCGCCGACGATCGCGGCGCGGCGCGCCTCAGCTGCGTCCTGAGGGTGACCGGCGGCAGGTCTGCACCCGTCCGCCCACGCGGAGCCCGCGGCCGCTCGAGGTGCTCAGTCGCGCAAGGGTGAGCCGACCACGTCGAACCGGAACCCGCCGAACTCCCCCGACAGCAGCGGCCGCGCCTGGGCGATGGCCGCCTGGACCTCGGGCAGTTCCAGCGACGCCCGGTGCGCCTCGGCGCTGTCCCACAGCTCGACGACGAACACCACGTCCGGCTGGTCGTCGCTGACACCCACCTCGTAGAGCCGGCAGCCGATCTCGCGCAGCGCGTCGTTGCGCTGCGTCAGGAGCCGCACCAGCTCGTCTCGTGCTCCGGCGACGGCGCCGAGGGTCCCCGCGTTCACGAACGTCATGCCCCGCATGGTGGCTCGGGGGTCCGACATCCCGTCAGCACAACCGCCACCGCCCCCCTCAGCCTCCGTCGGAGCTGGTGGACAGGTCGTCGTCCGGGACGATCGACTCCGGCTCGAAGGCGACCTCGTCGTGGTAGGTGGAGACGTCCCGGCTCTCGAGCTGCTCCACGAAGCACGTCGTCTTGTCGCTGAGCCCCAGCAGGTGCTGCTCGTACTCGCCGTCCCCCACCTCGCACGTCACCTCGAGCGCGTCGAGCGACTCGGCCGGGTCCACCGAGCAGCGCCCCTGGATCTCGAGCACGTAGGCGTCGGTGACGCCGTTGGAGAAGACGATCTGCCGGTCCACCTCGAACCGCTCGGCCTCGGTGGACAGGTTGCGGCTCGCCAGGTCTGAGTCGCTCGAGCAGCCCCCGAGGGTCAGCACGAGGAGCGAGGTGGCAGCCAGTGCGCCGACAGCAGTGCGGTCCGTGCGCCGGATGATGGCGGCTCACGGCGTGGGAGCGGGAGTCCCCTGCGCGCGCTCGGGGCCGCACCTACGATCGCGGGCGTGCCGAGGGTCGTGTGGCTGCGGGAGGACCTCCACCTGTCTGGGAACGCCGCCGTCGGTGCCGCGGTCGCTGGGGCCGTGGCGGACGGTGACGGCCGCGTGGTGGTCCTGGTCCCGGTCGAGGACGAGCGCTGGGCGTCCCTCCCACCGCAGGAGCGGGCCCGGCGGCTGGCGGTGCTGCGCGACCTCGACGACAAGGTCGACGGGCAGCTGCTCTTCCAGCACGGGGACCCCGCCGTCGTCGTCCCACCCGTCGTCCGAGCTGCCGGGGCGACTCACGTGCACGTGCTCGGCACCGGCCGACCGGACGACGTCGCGACCGAGGAGGCCGTGCGCAGCGCCCTCGACGTCCCGCTGGTCGTCCACAGCGACGACGACGAGCGCGGCGACCGGCGCGATGACGCGCTCGCAGCGCTCGGGCGAGCGACGTTCTGGATGCCCGTCGCCTGCCACGGCTACCCCGCCGCGCCCTGAGTCCCGTCCGCCCAGCGCGGTCCTGCGCGCGGGCCCTCCACGGAGCTGTGACAGCAGTCACGTCAGGTGCTGTTCACCTGCTGTTCAAGCGGCGGACCTCCCTGCCGATACCTGGGGCACCATCCGTCGAACCCCCGGGGAGGGTGTCGTGCTGGGTCGCCTGGCGGACATGAAGATCGCTTACAAGCTCTACCTCGGCTTCGGGGTGATCAGCGTCCTGCTGGTCCTCGTCAGCGCAGTCGGCGTGGTCCGCCTGGGGCAGGCCCAGGCCGACCTCAAGACGCTGTCGCAGAGCGGCCTGACGTCGGTCATGGAGGCGGACACGACCGCCACCGCGTTCCTCGACATGCGCTTCCAGCTGAGCAACATCGGGATGGCTCCTGACGAGGCCTCCACCGAGAAGGCGCTCGAGGCCTACCAGGCCGCCTCGAAGGACCTCGACGAGCGGTGGAAGGCGTACCTGGCGAGCGCCCCCGCGAGCAGCACGACGCAGCAGGACGCCTTCCACCAGGCGGTCGAGGAGTGGCGCGCCGGGGCGCAGCTGCAGATCCCGCTGCTGCAGGCGAAGGACTTCGCCGGCTACGCCGCGATCCGGCCCACCACCACCTCCCCGCACTCCACGGCCGCCTCGGCCGCGCTGGCGGAGATCACCAAGGCCGAGGTGGGGGCCGCCGCGAGGATGACGGCCGACGGCGAGTCCACCTACCGCTCCGCGGTCGCGCTCCTGGTCGGGTGCGCCGTGGTCGCCGTCCTGCTCGCGGTGGCGATGGCGGTGGCGGTGGCCCGCTCGGTCACCCGCCCGCTCGGGCGCGTGGTGGACGTCATGGGCGCGGTGGCCCAGGGTCGCCTGGACCGACGCGTCGCCCTGGAGCGCCGCGACGAGCTGGGTCAGCTGGCCCGGTCGACCGACACCTCGCTGGAGTCGCTGGCCTCCGCCATGCGGGAGATCAGCACCGAGGCCCAGGCGCTGGCGACGTCCTCGGCGTCCCTGACCGGTGTCTCCGCCGCGATGGCGGCGAGCGCGGAGCAGACCTCCGCGCAGACCCAGGTGGTCGCCGCGGCGTCCGAGCAGGTCACCAGCTCCATCACCACCGTGGCCGCCGCCGGCGAGGAGATGACCGCCGCCATCACGCAGATCGCCACCGCCACCGCGGAGGCCTCCTCCAGGGCGGCCACCGCCGTGGGCGCTGCCGGCCAGGCCGGTGAGGCCATCGAGCGCCTGGGCACCTCCAGCCAGGAGATCGGCGACGTCGTCAAGCTCATCACCTCCATCGCCGAGCAGACCAACCTCCTCGCGCTGAACGCCACCATCGAAGCCGCACGCGCCGGTGAGCTCGGCAAGGGCTTCGCGGTCGTGGCCGGGGAGGTCAAGGAGCTCGCCCGCCAGACCGCCCAGGCCACCGACGACATCATCAGCAAGGTCACCGCCACCCAGGGCGACGCCGCCGCGGCCGCTGCAGCCGTCACCGGGATCGGGGAGGTCATCTCCCAGATCGACGCCGTGCAGGCCACCATCGCCGCCGCCGTGGAGGAGCAGTCGGCCACCACCTCCGAGATGGTCCGCAACATCACGGAGATCTCCACGGGCTCCGCGCAGATCTCCGCCAACGTCACCGACATCGCCTCCGGAGCGGCCGTGAACCGCGGCAGCGCCGGTGACACGGCGGGGATGGCGTCGTCCCTGGCGGCGTCCGCCGGCCGCCTGCAGGAGCTGACGGGCCGCTTCACGGTCTGAGGCGGGAGCCGCGGTCAGCCGCGGTCGGGCCCTCCGGCGGCGGCGCCTGCGTCGGGGGCCGCGGGACGGAAGCGCTGGCAGGCGCAGGCACCGCAGCTGGTGCGGACGTGGGGCCGCTCGTGCTGGTACCAGATGTGACCGCAGGTGCACATCGTCATCGCCGCCGAGGCGCGGCGGTCGAGGTCCAGCAGCTCCGGAGGCCACGGCTGCCTCCGGCTCGCCTCCCTCCAGGCACCCAGTCGAGCAGCCAGCCGGGAGCCCCACCGGACGACGGCGACGATGAGCACGTCCCAGGGTGGAACACGGGCTCCACCAGCACAAGGCACTGGACGAGCACCGCCCCTGGGAGGCGGGGTCTAGCGTCGTCGTCGTGACCGGTGACGAGGTGCAGGTGGCGTTCACCAAGTACGACGGCTCGCCCCACTGGCACATCGGCACCCGCCTGCTCGGTGACGACGAGCACGGCACCTGGCTGCACTCCCCCGCGGGCACGCCCACCTGGCGGCCGGGCCTGGCGTTCACCTACGACCGCGCCAACGTCCTCTGCGTCCCCCGGGGTCAGCACTGGGCCGCCACGCTCTACGACGGCGGTGGAACGTCGCACGTGACGACGTACGTCGACATCACCACCCCGGCGACCTGGTCGGCGGGGCGCGTGACGATGTCCGACCTCGACCTCGACGTCGTCCAGCGGACCGGCGAGGAGCCGTTCGTCGACGACGAGGACGAGTTCGAGCTGCACCGCGTCCGCTACGCCTACCCGCCGCAGCTGCAGGCAGCCGCGCGGGCGGCGAGCGCTTCGGTGCTCGCCGCCGTGAGGGCCCGTCAGGCGCCGTTCGACGGCACGACCGCCCAGCGCTGGCTCTCCGTGGCGGACCCGGCGTGGCTGCCGGTGGCACCCCCTGAGCAGCCGCCCGCCTGAGCCCACCCGCGGCTCGTCCACGTGGCGTCCGTCCGCCGGGCGGTGCTGGCCGACGCGCCGTAGCCTCCGGAGCCCGGGGTCCGTCGGCGCCGGTCGCCGACGAGAGGGGCCCCTGTGGCGCGCACCTGGACCGACCTGCTGTCCCCCGAGCGGCTCACCGCCGTCGTCGACATCGGCGCCAACCCCATCGACGGCGACCCGCCCTACGTCGACATGCTCCGCGCGGGCCTGTGCACGGTGACGGGCTTCGAGCCGCAGCCGGAGGCGCTGCAGCTGCTGCTCGACGCGGCGGGCCCGAACGAGCGGTACCTGCCGCACGCCGTCGGCGACGGCGGCGAGCACGAGCTCAGGGTCACGTGGATGAACGGCATGACCAGCCTGCTGGAGCCCGACGTCGCCCGGCTGTCGACGCTCAACGAGTTCGCCCGGTACGGCGAGGTGCTCAGCCGCACGAGCCTGGCGACCACGCGCCTGGACGACATCACCGACCTCGGTCCGATGGACCTGCTGAAGATCGACGTCCAGGGCTCCGAGCTGCCGGTCTTCCAGAACGGCCGGACCACCCTGGCGGGCGCGGTGGCCGTGCACACGGAGATGTCGTTCGCGCCGCTGTACGAGGGCCAGCCGCTGTTCGGCGAGGTCGACGCCGAGCTGCGCGCCCAGGGCTTCGTGCTGCACACGTTCGCCACCCTCAAGAAGTGGCCGATCGCCCCGGCCGTCATCGACGGGTACATCTTCACCAACCACCAGCAGGTCATCGAGGCCGACGTCGCCTACGTCAAGGACTTCGGCCGCCTCGAGGAGCTCACCGCCGAGCAGCTCAAGCACCTGGCGCTGCTGGCGCACCACGTCTACGCCTCACCCGACCTCGCGGTCCGCTGCCTGGCGCAGCTCGTGGCGGACGGCGCCGTCGACGACGCGGTGGTGCCCGCCTACGCCGAGGCGATCGGCCGCTCGGTGACGCTCGACGGCGTGCGCTCGGACAGGTGACCAGACCGCTGGAAGCGCGGCTCGTGCTGGTGGTCCGCCCGGCCCCACGCCCGCTGGAGGTCCACCGCGCGCGGCACGTCGGCTGAGACCCCGTCGGCGTCGAGCACGAGCACCTCAGCGCCGTCCTCGCGGTGGTCGTCACGGGTGCGGCGCACCACGAGGTGCTCCCCCACCCGCACCGGCGCGACCTCGGCGAGCTCGGCGAGCGTCGCGCCGACCAGCACCACGGGCCGGTCGAGGTCCACGCGGTAGCGGCAGCGACCGAGCACCGCGCGCGGCGGCTCGCCGACGTGCACGCGCGGGTCGTCCAGCAGCGCCGCGACCCGGCCGTCGCGCAGCCACACCCCGGCGTCGCTGCCCGCCAGCAGGGACATCACGCAGGCGACCGCGTCGGCGCCGTCGGCGTCCTCCGCGAGCCCGCCTCCTGCCGCGTCGTCGAGGACGACGACGACGTCGGGGTGGTCCCACACCAGGCCGCCACCCGGCTGCCCGCGCGTGGCGGGCCCGGCGACGAACCGCGCCAGCGCGAGCCCCTCCACGTTGCGGGAGCGGCGCGCGTCGTCGTCGTCGGTGCGGCCGGCGAAGTCCTCGCCGTCGTGCCAGGCCACCGCGTCCCGCTCGTGGTGGAAGGTCGCGCCCGCCAGCCAGCAGCGGTGCGCGAGCTCCCAGTCCTCCCCGCCGTACGCGGTGAACGTCTCCTCGAAGCCGCCCACCTCCTCGAACAGCGCGCGCGTGGTGCTGAGCACCGCCGAGATGACGAAGCGGTAGGCGTCGTCGCCGGCGGTGCGCAGGTGGTCGGTGCGCTCGTACGCCTCGAGCAGCCACGCCGGTTCCTCGAACTCCTCCGGCGCGGACGCGGCGTCACCGCCGAACCAGCGGCGCAGCTGGTCCGGGGAGGTCGAGGCGAGGTCGCCGTGGCGGCGCCGGCCGACCACGAGGTCGGCGCCCGCCTCGACGGCGCGGACCACCGCGGAGACGTACCCGGGCTCGGGGACGGTGTCGGCGTCGAGGAAGCAGACCACCTCCCCGCTGCCCGCGGCAGCGCCCAGGTTGCGTGCGGCGGCGGCGCGGAAGCCCTCGTCGGCCTGGGCCACCACCCGCACCCGGTAGGGCCGCTCGCCGGGGTCGGGGGCCTGCGCCGAGCCGTCGTCGGCGACCACCACGTCGAGCAGGTGCAGCGGGTGGTCCTGCAGCTCCAGCGCGGTGAGCAGCAGCGACAGGTCGTGCGGCGCCTCGTAGTGCGGCACCACCACCGACACGGTCGTGGTGCTGGCGCCGCTCACGCGTCGACCTCGGTGGGGAGTGCCTCCAGCACCGCGCGCACCTGCGCCGCGGTCTGCTCGACGGTCGGGCCGGTCGGCGGACCGGGGACCAGCCACGTGCTGCCCGGGTCGGCCCACGCCCGCGCCAGGGCGACGCGCAGGTCGTCGTAGGCGGTGACGCAGCCGGGGGTGCGCTCCAGCAGCTCGGCGGCGTAGTCGCTGCGCGGCACGAGCGGACGCCGACCCGCGGCGATCCAGGCGTTGATGGACCCCGACGCCGACAGGTGGGCGTGCGGCGCCACCGGCACCACGGGCGAGCGCAGCAGGCCCGGCAGGTCTTCCGAGGCCACCCAGCCGCTGACGTGCGCCGTGCGCCCGAGCGCTCCCGCCTGCGCCTGCAGGGCGGGGACCAGGTCCTCGTGGCCCGATGACGGCCTGCCCCACGCCAGCAGCCCCACCCCGGGCGGCAGCGCGTCGAGCGCCTCGACCACGGCGTCGTGCCCCTTGCCCGGGTAGAGGTAGCCGAGCACCGCCACCGCCTGCGGCGGGGCGCCCGGGTCAGTCGGCGCCGCGGCCGTCACCCCACCTGAGCGGTCCAGCACCGGCACCGGCAGGGGGACGACGACGACGTCGAGCCCGTCCGGCCCGTCGCCCGGGGCGCCCCAGCAGGCGCGCAGCAGGCGCTCCTCGTGGCGGCTCGCGACGACCACTGCGGCAGCGGCACCGGCGACCCGCCGGTAGGCCGCGGCGCGCCGCGGGTGGTTGACGGCCCCGTCGCTGGCCTGCGGCAGGTCGTGCAGCGCCACCACCAGCTGCCGCTCCCCCGCGACCGCCTCGAGCACGTCCGCCGCCTCCTCGGGTCCGCGCCCGAAGAGCTTGTCGGTGACGTGCACGAGCACCGGCCCCTCCGGGGCGGCGCGCACGGCCCGAAGCAGCGCCTCAGCTCCTGGCCGCTCGTCGAGGCGCACGAGGTGCACGGCCCGGGGGTCGCCGTCACGGTCGGCAGCGGCTGCGAGCGCGTGGTGCTGGTGGACGGCCACCTCCACCACCCCGTGCTCGGTCGGACCCACCACCAGGCAGACGACGCTCACGCGGTCCGCCCCGTCCCGGCCAGCGCGGCAGCGGCAGCGGCGTGGCGCGCCAGACCCGCCTCGGCGACACCGGGGTGCTCGGCGTACCAGCGCAGGTGGGCGTCTCGGACCTCGTCGTCGTCGAGGTCCTGGCCGTGCACGCGCCACGAGGGGCGGGCGGAGCCCGCCTGGTCGACGAGCCCGAGGGCGTCGAGCACCTCGGGGAGCACGGGAGCGTGGACGCTGTCCAGCAGGGTGCGACCGGGGTCGGCGACGCCGTCGGGCAGGCCCACCGCCGCCAGCACGCGGCGGGCGAGCCCGATGAGCACGCCGTTGCCGGGGTGGTTCACGGTGTGCGTGGCGTGCGCGCCGGCGTCGGTGAGCAGGTCGACCACGGGCAGCGACCCGTGGCGCTCCTGGCGCGAGCTCAGCTCGGTGGCGGACAGGTCGCGCACGGCGCGCACGGCCGCAGCGGAGGGGACCTCGGGCAGCGGAGCGGCTCCGGCGGCCAGGGCCAGGGTCCGCAGGTCGTGGTAGGGCACCAGGGGGGGCTCGCCCGCCCCTGGTGCCCTCACGATGACCTGGAACGGGTGCAGCGCGGCCCAGCGCAGGACGGGCACCACCACGAGCTGCGGCGGGCGTCCGCCGCCCCGAGCCCGCTGGGCGGCCTCGAGGACCTCGGCGGTGCCCAGCGGCAGGCCGCGGTAGCCGTCGGCCACGGGCTGGGACACCACCACGTCGACGCGGGCGAGCAGCGCGTGCAGGTGCGGGAAGTCGTCGGCGGTCAGCTCGTGAACGGGCGGGACGCGCACCGTGCGCACCGGGGAGCGGTGACCCGCCTGCTGCGAACCGCCCGACAGCAGCACCCGCAGCGACTCCGCCTGGCAGTTGCCGTGCACGAGCAGCAGCGGGCGGTCGTCCTGTTCGACCTGCTCCAGGCCGTAGAACGTCCCGTAGTGCCGGTGCCGGCCCGTCACCGCACCGGTCGGCGGGCCCGTCAGCGGGGCAGGTCCAGGGCTCAGCACCTCGAGAACAGTAGGGGCGTGCGCCGATCCGGCCAGTCGGCCGACCACGGCGGGCGGAGGGGGCCCGGGGGTGGTTGCATCGGGCCGTGATCCCCCGCCCGCCGAGCCGCACCAGCACCCTCGGCGGACCGATCTCCCCGGCGGGGCCGGGACGGCGGCTGACGGTCGCCGTCCTCGGTCCGAGCCGCTACCCCATCGCCGAGCCGTACTCGGGCGGCCTCGAGTCCTTCGTGGGAGGCCTGGTCACCGGGCTGCGCGCGCGCGGGCACCGGGTGCTGCTGTTCGCTGCGGCCGGGTCGAGCGCCGCGCAGCCCGAGCTCCTCTGCGGCGGGGGGTGGCGTCCCGACGAGCTGTCCCGTCAGGACGCCTCGATGCCAGCGGAGGCCTTCCTGCGCGAGCACCACGCCCACCTGAACGTGCTCACGGCGCTGCGCACCACCTACGCCGGCGAGGTGGACGTGGTGCACAACAACTCGCTGCACCACCTGCCGATCTCGATGGCCGACACCCTGCCGTTCCCGACGCTCACCACCCTGCACACCCCGCCGACGCCGTGGCTGACCTCCGCTCTGGACGCCGGCGGCTCCTCGCACGCGTTCAGCGCCGTCAGCCGGTTCACCGCACGGCAGTGGGCGCCGTGGGTGGGTTCGGCGGACGTGGTGCACAACGGGGTCGACCCGCGGCGCTGGCCCCTCGGCCCGGGCGGGGGCGGGCTGCTGTGGTTCGGGCGCATCGTGCCGGAGAAGGCACCTCACCTGGCCCTCGCCGCGGCGGCCGCCGCGGGGCACCACCTGCACCTGGTCGGGCCGGTGCTGGACGAGGAGTACTTCGCCGAGCAGGTGGCGCCCCACCTGGGCGCCGGCGCCACCTGGCACGGCCACCTCGGCGGCACCGACCTCGCTCGTGCCGTCGGCCGGGCCAGCGCCGTCCTCGTCACCCCCGCGTGGGACGAGCCGTTCGGCCTCGTGGCCGCCGAGGCGGCGATGTGCGGCACGCCCGTGGTGGCCTTCGGCCGCGGCGGGCTGTCCGAGGTGCTGCGTCCCGGCGTCGGCCAGCAGGTCGGTGCGGTGGTCGCCCCGGACGACGTCGAGGCGATGGCCGCGGCGGTCGAGCCCGTCCTGGCCCTGGACCGTCGGGCGGTGCGCGCGGCGGCGCTCTCGCACCTGTCCGCCGACGCCATGGTCGACCGCTACGAGGCGCTGCTCCTGCGGGCCGCGTCGACGGGCTCCGGTGTGCGCTCCGCCGCGAGCGACCAGGTGTCGGTCGCGGCGTCGTAGTCCACCAGGCCGTCGGCCTGGAAGCGCTCCAGCCAGCCCGTCATCGGCCACCAGCCCCAGCGGCGCCGGAACACCGCGCCGTTGCGCACGATCGCCGCCAGGTGCTGCACCGGCGGGCTCGAGACGGGGTGGTGCTGGTGGTGGGCGTGCGCGCCACCGACCCAGAACAGCGCCCCGCCGAGGTCGCGCACGGTCGCGGCGACGTCGGTGTCCTCCCCGCCGTAGCCGCGGTACTCCTCGCAGAAGCCGCCGAAGCGCTGCCAGTCGTGCGCGGTGACCGCGAACGACAGCGACCAGAACAGCCACCACTGGTCCTCACCGGCGAGCACCACCCGCCCGTCGGCCGGGGCGGGCCGGGCGGCGTGCGGAGGCGCAGCACCGGGCAGCGCGGCGAGGTCGCGCGGGCCCGTGACCCGCACGTGCGGCGGCAGGTACGCCACGGGGCCGCACAGCAGCGACGGCCCGGCGGCCGCACGGACCTCCTGAGACGCCGCAGCGCGCTGGTAGGTGGCGACGAGGTCGGGTGAGGGGACGCAGTCGACGTCGAGGAGCACCAGCAGCTCAGCGCCGTGCGCAGCGGCCTCAGCGGCCGCGGCGTTGCGGGCGCGGGCCAGCGGCAGCTCACCCGCTCCCTCCCCGTGCTCGGGGACCGCGACGTCGACGACGACGCGCCGGGTGGCAGCCGCTGCGGGCACCTCGTCGAGCACGGAGCGCACCCGCGGGTCTCCCATGGACGCGACCACGTGCAGGGCGGGCGGAGACGTCTGGGCGGCGAGCCCGTGCAGCTGGCCGCGCAGGTGGTCGTGGCGCCCGGCGACGATCGTGAGCACAGCCGTCGCAGCGGTCGCGCTCACGCGAGCCTCCCGCCGTTCGCGGCCATCGCGTCGAGGTGCCGCGCTGCGCGCTCCGCGCCGTCTCCCGGGGCCCACCGCTGCCAGGGCCCGGCGCCGACTTCGCGCGCCCGCTCCAGCAGCGCCGGCCACTCGCGGGCCTGCGGCCAGGCGTCGAGCGCCACCAGCCCCTCGCCGCGCAGCAGCTCCGCCCGGCGCACCTGCTCGCCGAAGGGGCGCTCCTGCGCCACGACCACGGCCGCGCGCCGCGCCGCGGCCACCTCCGCCACCGCGTTGTGCCCGCCGTGGACGACGACGACCTCCGCGCGCAGCAGCGCCTCCCACACGTCGTCGCCGCCCTGGTCCGCAGACGCGCCCTGGACCGGCGCGGGCGTGGTGGCCCGGGTGGTCGTCCGGAACAGGGCCGAGCCGGGCACGCGGTGCTCCCAGCGCCAGCCGGGGGTGGCCTCGCACGCGGCGAGCAGGTCGGCGTCGGTGACGTCGCGCCCGCCGCTGCCCCACAGCACCAGCACCCGCCCGGGCTCGGACGCGTCCGTCGGGGCGTCGCGGCCGTCGAAGCGGGAGAACGCCCCGACGTGCAGCACGGGGGTCTGCGCAGCCGGAGGCGCGTCGCGGCGCTCGTCGTCGTCCTCCTCACCAGCGCGGCCGGGAGCGGGCCAGGGCGCGAGCAGCGCCTGCGCGAGGGAGCGGCCGAGGAGGTGGGCGGGGTCGTGGCGGTCGCCGAGCATCGCGGCCACCACCACGGGCACGCCGCACAGCCGCACCAGCGCGGTCATCTCCACCGAGACGTCGGTGACGAACAGGGCCGGCCGCTCCCGCGCCACCCACTCCACCACGGCGGCGCTGCGCGAGCGCAGACCCGCGTGGTGCAGCGGAGCCCAGTGCAGGGCGCCGCCGGCGGTGGCCGAGGACCTGTCGACGGGGTCGTCGTCGTCGCGGTCCAGCTGCACCCACTCCCCCGCGAAGCCCGCGGGTCGCGGCGCGGAGCTGAGCGCCGTGACGGGGGTGCGCAGGTACCGCGAGACGGCGACGAGCCGCTGCAGGTGCCCCACCCCCTGGTGGTGCACGTACCAGCCGATCACGCGGTGGCCCCTGAGCTGGAGGTGCTGGGGCTGGTGGTGCTGCCAGCGCGGGCGACGCCGACGAGGCGGCGGTAGAGGTCGCGGTGGGCCAGGGCGACCTCGCGGCGCTGCTCGCGGCGGTCGGCGGCGGTGGCAGCGGCGCCGGGCAGGCCCGATGGCCCCGCGAGCGCGCGCGCCAGGCCGCGGGCGACGTCGTCGGGGTCGAGCAGGTCGGCCTCCACCAGCGGCTGCTGCTCGCGCAGGTGCCCGACCGGGCCGGCGAGCACGGGGGTGCCGAGGTCGTGGCAGAGCTCCAGCCACCCCGAGTGCGTGCCGTGGCCGTAGGCGAGCACCGAGACGTCGAGGGATCGCAGGTAGTCGCGCAGCTCGGCGTCGTCGAAGCGGCCGTGGGCGCGCAGGTCGAGGTCGCCGTCGTCGTGGGCCCGGCGCAGCCAGGCGACCAGCTCCGCGTCGTGGCGGCCGAAGGCGGGGTCGAGGGCCTCGTCGTGGACGTCGACGCGCAGCCGCACGCCCGGCAGCGCCGCGACCGCTGCGGCGAGGCTGCGCAGCACCGGCAGCGCCACGAGGTTGGCGCGCAGGCTCTTGAGGTGCAGGCCCACCACGCGCTCGCCATCCGGCGCCCGGGGTGCGCGCGGCAGGCCGACCTCGTCCAGCGGCGCGATGTGCGGGTGGGGCACGACGACCGCGTCGACGCCCCACCGGCGGCTGATCTCGGCGGCCGCGCCCTCGGTCAGCGTCAGGGCAGCGTCCGCTGCGGGCACGAGCACGTCGAGCAGCGCCTCGTACGGCCGCTGGTCGGCCAGGTGCGGGTTCTGCAGGTCATGCGCGGTGAGCACGAGGAGCTTCCGCGCGCCGTGCAGGGCGGTGACGAGGTCGCGCAGCTGCTGCGGCGTGCGGCCCTCGAACCCGAAGTGCAGGTGGAGCACGTCGAACAGGTGCGCGTGCTCGGCGACCCAGGTGGCCTCCAGCGCCGGCGACGGCGCCCACCCGCGGCCCGGGGCCCGCGGGGCGTCGAGCAGGACGACGCCGGGGACGCGCTCGTCGGCGGTGTGAGCGACGTAGTCGTGGTCGCCCGGGACGTGCAGCACGGTGACGGGTGCGCCCGCCGGCGGGGAGGGCTCGCCGATCACGACGGGCAGTCTGCATCACCTGTTCGAACCCGGCACTCCGTCGCGCACCCGGTGGGTCTCACGCACCGCCGAGCTCCGGCAGGCTCAGCCGACCGTCAGGGCCGCGCTCGACGGACCCGGTCGAGACCACCGCGGTCAGCGGCACCGGGCCGTAGACGTGCGGGAACGGACCGCCGTGCTCGACGGGTCCCTCCCACCGCACGGGCGAGCCGGCGGCCTCGCACGCCTCGACGTCGACGACGAGGAGCACGTGGTCGGCGAGGTCCTCTCCGGCGTAGAACCGCTCGACGACCCCGGGGAGCTGGTCGGCCGTGGAGGCGTGCACGAAGCCGACCTCTTCGAGGTCGGCGCCGAGCGTCGAGCCGCGGTAGGCACCGTCGCGCTGCGCGCGCTCCCAGACCGACCTCGAGGCCATGTGCAGCACTCTCACCGGACCGGCCCTTCGAACGGCGTCACGACCATCGCGCCACCGTCGTGGGCCGCATCGCTGACGTCAATCCCGGACGGCGAGCGCTGGACCCGCGGTGCGCGGGCGCGCCGACCGGCGCAAATGCCGGTGATCGGGGGTTCTGCGCCACCAGACTGTGCGGCGTGAGCCCGTCCGGCACGCCCGGAGCCCGCCAGCCGGGCGGCACCGCTGCGCCCCGCACCACCGGACCCCGCACCGCTGCGCCCGGCTCCCCGGTGTCCCGCTCGGGCTCCGCACGCCCGACGCCCGCGCGCACCCCGGGCACCGGGGGCACCGCGACGCCGCGGAAGGGTCCGGCGCCCGTCCCCGTGCCGCGCACGGCGCAGAGCAGCAGGTCGTCCGCCCGTTCCACCAGCAGCACGGCGGCAGGTGCGACGAGCGGGTCCGCGACAGCAGCCCGACCCGCTCGCACCGCTCGTCCTGTGCAGCGCAGCACCCCGGGGCGTCCCGCGCGCCCGGTGCGCCCGGCGCGGACCCCGCGCCCCGCTCGAGCCGCCCGGCCGGCTCGCCGCCCCACCTCCCGGTGGGCACCGCGCGCGGGCTCGCCCCAGCGGCGCACGGCGGCGCTCGTCGTCGTCCTGGTCCTGGTGGCGGGGGTGTTCACCGGCCGGCTCGTGCAGCTGCAGGTCACCGACGCCGGTCCCCTCGCCGAGAGGGCACTCGGCCAGCGCCTCGCGAAGGACCCGCTGCCCGCCCTGCGTGGCAGCATCACCGACCGCGACGGCGCCGTGCTCGCGCAGGACGTCGAGCGGCGCGACATCGAGGCCAACCCCGAGCTGTTCAAGGGGCCCAGCAAGCGGCACCCGACGCTGCGCACCGCCGCGGACGCGGCAGCGCTGCTGTCGCCGGTGCTCGGCGTGCCCGAGGCTGAGCTCACCGCGCTGCTCACGCCGCGCACCCACGCCGACGGCACGCCGGTGCTGTGGACGAAGCTCGCCAGCGGCGTGACCCCCGCGGTGCGCCGGCAGGTGCAGGCACTGGCGATCCCCGGCCTGAGCAGCACCCGGACCGACCTGCGCACCTACCCGGCCGGTACGACGGCGGGCAACCTCGTCGGGTACGTCAGCACCGACGGCGCGGCGCTGGCCGGGATCGAGAGGTCGCAGGACGAGGTGCTGCGCGGGACCGACGGGTACCGCGTGTACGAGAAGGGCGCGAAGGGCCAGAAGATCCCGCTGGCGGACTCCCTGGACGTGCCCGCCGTCGACGGCCGCGACGTGCGCCTCACCATCGACGCCGACCTGCAGTTCTACGCCCAGCGCGCCGCCACCGCGCAGGCCGCGGCGACCAGCGCGGCGTGGGTGTCCGTGGTGGCGATGACCAAGGACGGGCAGGTGCTGGCGCTGGCGGAGTCAGGCTCCATCGACCCGGCCGACCCCGGAGCCACACCTGAGGCGCAGCGGCACAACCGGTCGCTGGAGGACGTCTTCGAGCCGGGCTCCACCGGCAAGGTCATCACCGCGGCCGCCGCCATCGAGCAGGGGCTGGCCACGCCGGAGACCCAGCTGGTGGTGCCCGACCGGATGGTCCTGCCAGGTGGCAGGGAGGTCATCCGGGACTCCCACGACCACGCGCCGCAGAAGCTGACGTTCGCGGGGGTGCTGGCGGAGTCGTCCAACGTGGGGACCGTCATGGTGGGGCGGCAGCTCACCCTGCAGCAGCGCTACGACTACCTGCGCGCCTTCGGACTGGGCCAGAAGCAGCTGGGTCTTCCCGGTGAGACCCGAGGGCTGCTGGACACCCCGGACACCTGGGACGACGACGTGCGCACGCCCTACGTCGTGCTCTTCGGCCAGGGGTACGCGGTCAACGCCCTGCAGGCCGCGCAGGTCTACGCCACCATCGCCAACGGCGGGGTGCGCGTGCCGCCGCGCATCATCGCCGGCACCACCGACGCCTCCGGCGCCTTCGTCGCCACCCCCGCTCCCACCGGGACGCGCATCGTCAGCCCGACGACGGCCGCCCAGGTCACCTCGATGCTCGAGGGCGTCGTCTCCTCGGAGGGCACCGGCATGAACGCCGCCGTCCCCGGCTTCCGCGTGGCGGGCAAGACAGGCACCGCCCAAGACCTCCAGGCCTCGCGGAAGACGGGCACCGCGCAGTACACGGCCTCGTTCATCGGGATGGCGCCCGCGGAGGACCCACAGATCGTCGTCGCCGTGATCGTCCAGCACCCCGACCTCGCGCACCACTACGGCGGCGTGGCCGCGGCGCCGGTGTTCTCCGACGTCATGAGCTACGCCCTCGCCCAGCAGGGCATCGCCCCCAGCGGTCAGCCGCCGTCGCTGGTGCCGCTCACCTGGCGCTGACGCTCAGGGCCAGCCAGCCGCGGCGAGCGGCTCACCAGGCCTGGCCGCACCGCCCGGGCGTGCTGGGGCGGCGCCTCCGCGCGCGCCTCGCTCGCAGCGCACAGCGCGTCCACCGCCTGCACCGGCAGGCGGGCGCGCGCGGCGGGGTGCGGCAGCGCGGAGCCGCCGCCGTCAGGCCTCCACCGTGCAGGGTCAGCCCCTGGGGGCGCGCGCAGCCTGCAAGGAGACCTGGCGCGCGCGCCGGGTGTCGGAAGGAGCGCAGCGCCCGCCGGTCACGGACCAGGTCGGCGAGCACCACTCGTCTGCGGCGCTCACGTCGACGTCTGACGACGAGCATCCGCCTCACCCGCTGGACGCCGGCCGTGCGCGGCCGGGACCCCGGCGCGTCACGCGGAGGCGGCGTCGGGTCCGGGTCGGCCTGGTGCTAGTGTCATCCACGCACTCGTCCGGGTGGCGGAATAGGCAGACGCGCTAGCTTGAGGTGCTAGTGCCCGTATAGGGCGTGGGGGTTCAAGTCCCCCCTCGGACACCGCGAAGAGCCCCTGACCAGCACAGCTGGCAGGGGCTTCGTCGTTCCTGCTCATCGCCAGGTTCGGACGCTGACGGGTCGGCCCAGCGCCTGGTCGCGTTCGGTGGTGTCCAGCTCGGCGCAGGCGCTCTGCAGGTGGTGCGCCGCAGGGCGGTGGCCGCCAGCGCCGCCGTGACGAGCGCCGGGCCGCCATCGACGTCAGCTGCCGCCGGCGCCGGAGACCTGGAGGGAGGCGCTCCCGTCGTCCGGACCGCCACCCGTCAGGCCCTTCCCCAGCGGCTGCCACCGCCGTAACCTGCGGTCTCCCGATCGGGCGACGGAGCCCGGTCGGCGCAGGAGGGAGGCCTGACGTGTCCACCTCGGAGCAGGAGCACGACGTCCGCCGGCGGCCCGACCCACCGCCGCCGGGCAGGCACCACGTGGTGGTCGGGTACGACGGCTCGGACGGGTCCGTGCGCGCCCTGGCCTGGGCGGGCGAGGAGGCCGAACGCCTCGGCGCACCGCTGCGCGTGGTGGTCTGCGTCGACTGGCACCCGGTGGCGAGCCCGGAGGCCGCGGGTGCGCTGCTGGCGCCGCCGGACCTCCGCCGGCTCGGTGAGCAGCTGGCCGACCAGGCCCTGACGCGCCTCCGCGGCGACCACTCCGGCCTCGAGGTGGGCAGCGCTGTCCACGACTGGGCCGCCGCCGTCCCCGCCCTCCTGGAGGAGAGCGCGGCCGCGCGCCTGGTGGTGCTCGGCTCGCGCGGTCACGGCGCCTTCGCCGATCTCATGCTCGGGTCCACGAGCGCGCAGGTCGCTGTGCACGCGCACTGCCCCGTCGTCGTCGTCAGGCCACCGGACGCGTCTGAGGCACCGGCGGCGACGGGGCGCGGCGTGGTGGTCGGTGCGGACAGCTCCCCTGCGGCGTGCCGGGCCCTGGTCTTCGCGCTCCGGGCCGCCGCGGCCCGCGGCTCGGAGGTCACGGCCGTGCGGGCGTGGCAGCCGCCGTCGCTGTGGGGGTCCACGCAGCACGGGCCCGCGCACGCGCAGCTCGTGGCCCTGGAGCGGGCCCAGGCCGACCTGCTGGCGCAGGTGGTCGCCGACGCCCGGCAGACCGTGCCCGACGTGGTGGTCCACGAGCGGGTGGTGCGCGACCACCCCGCGACCGCCCTGCTCGAGGCGGCGCGCGGCGCGGAGCTGCTCGTGGTGGGCACGCGCGGCTCCGGCGGCTTCCGCGGGCTGCTGCTCGGCTCGGTCAGCCGTGCGGTCATCCACCACGCGCACGGCCCGGTGGCCGTGGTCCACAGCGAGGACTGACGCGCGCCCCGACCATGAGCACGCAGGCTCGGTGACACCGAGGACACGGCGGAGAGCAGTAGGGTCTTCGGCTCGTGGCTCGATCCGGCGCAGACCTCCCACCCCCACCCGGCGACCTCGTCCTGGAGGGCGAGAGGGCCTTCCTCGACCACGTCGGCGAGTGCCTGGCGCACATGCGCAGCACCGCCGAGGCGCTCGTCGACGTCGGCGGTGACGCCTACGCCTCCGAGCGCCTCGGCGCCCAGCGCGCCGAGCGGCTGCGGTCGCTGGCCGACCTGCCCGACGTCCCGGCGTTCTTCGGACGCATCGACCAGCCCGACCGAGAGCTGCACATCGGGCGCCGCCACGTCACGGACCCTGCGGGCGACCCGCAGGTCATCGACTGGCGCGCGCCGGTCAGCCGCACCTACTACCAGGCCAGCGCCGCCGACCCCCAGGGCCTGCTGCTGCGCCGTCGCTTCGGGTTCTCCCGCGGGGAGCTCACCAGCTACGAGGACGAGGACCTCACCCGCACGGCCTCCAGAGGACACCAGGACGACGACGAGCGCGGCGGTGACGGCGGACCGGCCCTGGGGCAGCTGGTGGTCGCGGAGATCGAGCGCCCGCGCAGCGGACCGATGCGCGACATCGTCGCCACCATCCAGCCCGACCAGGACGACATCGTCCGCGCCCCGATCGAGGAGTCCGTCTGCATCCAGGGCGCCCCGGGCACCGGCAAGACCGCCGTCGGGCTGCACCGCGCGGCGTTCCTCCTCTACAGCCACGCGGATCGGCTGCGCCGCAGCGGCGTGCTGGTGGTGGGCCCGAACCGGGCGTTCCTGCACTACATCGACCAGGTGCTGCCCGCCCTGGGCGAGGTGGACGTCACCCAGTGCACCGTCGCCGACCTCGGCCCGGCGGTGGCGGTGCGCGCCGCCGACGCCCCCGAGGTCGAGGCCGTCAAGGCCGACCCGCGCATGGCGCAGGTGCTCCAGCGGGCGCTGCTGGACGCCGTGCGCGAGCCCCTCGAGGACGTCGTGCTGGAGCTGGCCGCCCGGCGCTACCGGGTGCGGGCGAGCCGGGTGGCGTCCGTGGTGCGCACCCTGGCGGAGAAGGTCGCCGCCCCGGCGGAGCGGCGCGAGGTCTACTACTCCGCAGCGCGCGCCCGGCTGGCGCGGGCGGTCGCCGAGGACGCCCGCCGCCAGGGCGAGGCCGCCGGCTTCGCCCCCACCGACGGCGAGACGGCCCGCGCCGCGCGCAGCAGGCCGGTGAAGGCAGCAGTCGACGCCGCCTGGCCGGCGCGCCGCGCCGTCGACCTGCTCGCGGACCTCTACAGCGACCCGGCGCTGCTCGCCAGGGCCGCCGACGGGGTCCTCGACGCCGACGAGCAGGCCGCCCTGCGCTGGGAGACCCGCCCGCGCTCACTGGCCCGCGCTCCGTGGACGGCCGCCGACGTCGTCCTCCTCGACGAGGTCGAGGGGCTGCTGGAGCGCCCGGACACCTTCGAGCACATCGTCGTCGACGAGGCCCAGGACCTCACCGCCATGCAGTGCCGCGCGATCGGGCGGCGGCTGGCCACCGGGTCGCTCACCGTGCTCGGCGACCTCGCCCAGGCCACCCACCACGCCTCCCTGGGGCGGTGGTCCGCGGTGATGGCCCACCTGGGCCGGCCGCAGGCGACCGTGCGGCCCCTCACCGTCGGCTACCGCGTGCCGGGTGAGGTGCTCGACTTCGCCGCCCGGCTGCTGCCCTCGATCGCCCCCGACCTGCCCGGTCCGCGCGCGGCCCGGCGCGCTCCCGGGTCGTTGCGGATGCGCCAGGCCGCCGACCTGGTGGAGGTGGCCGCCGACCGCGCCGCGCAGGAGGGGTCGACGGCCGTCATCTGCGCCGACGCCGCCGTCGAGCCCACCGCCGCGGCCCTGCGGTCAGCCGGTCTGGACGTCGCCGTGCTGGGAGACAGCGGCACCGGTGACCAGCTCTCCGGTCACGTGGTGGTGGTGCCTGCCGGCCTGGCGAAGGGCCTCGAGCACGACCACGTCGTCGTCGTCGACCCCGCCGCCATCCTCGCGGCCGAGCCCCGGGGGCTGCAGCGCCTCTACGTGGTGCTCACCCGCGCCGTCACGAGCCTGACGGTGGTCGGCGCCGAGGGCCTCCCCGCCGAGCTGACCTGACCCGCCCCCTCCCGAGCGTGATCACGCGGAGGGCTGGCGGGTGGCGCGCAGGGCGCGGCGGCGCAGGGTGAGCGGCAGCACGCCCCACAGCCCGGTGAAGACGACGACGGCGACGCCACCGGCCACGAGGCCCGGGCCACCTCCGAGCAGCACGGACACCACCAGCAGGACGACGGCGACGAGCGCCCCCGCCAGGCACGCGAGCCCCGCCACCGCGCAGCGGTGGCCCACCAGGACCAGCTCCGCTCGGGCCCGGCGCCGGAAGACCGCCCGGTGCACGCTCACGGGCGCGGCGAACAAGGCCGTCGCGAGCACCGCCAGGCCCACGCCCACGAGGTAGACCACCACCTGCCAGGTCGGCGCCTGCTCGAAGCGGGGCTGGAACGGGAGCGTCAGGAGGAAGCCGGTGAGCACCTGGACGCCGGTCTGCACCACGCGGAGCTCCTGCAGCAGCTCCGCCCAGTGCCTGTCGAGCTGGGCGAGGGTGGTCTCACCGCGCTCGTCGCGCCACCCGGCGCTCGTCGTCGGGTCCACGCCCGCCATGGTCGCGGGTCGCCGCGCAGACCGCACGGGAGGATGCGCCGGTGGAGAGCCCGCTGCTGACCGTGCCACCCGCGGAGGTGGGCCTGCTGCTGCAGCGCAGGTCGCACCCGCGGCTGGTGGGAGCGGCGCTGATCGGCCTCGCCGGTCGCGGACTCCTGCGCGTGGAGTGCACCTCTCCGAACCGGTTCCAGGTGGAGCCGTCGTGGCACCTGGAGGTCGCCGACGACCACGGCGGTGACGGTCCGACCCTGCGGTCGCACGAGGAGCGGCTGCTGGAGGCGGTGCGGCGCCTGGTGTCGAGGCGCACCGGCACGCGTCGCGAGGTGCGGGACCTCGACGACGTCGACGAGCTGCGGGGCTCCAGCGGGGCCGCGCACGTCGAGCGGGCTCTGCGGCGGGACGCGGCGGAGCGCGGCTGGCTCAGCGCTCCCCCGCGCCGCGGGCCCACGGCGTCGGCGCGGGCGCTGCGGCCGCTGGCCCTCGAGACCCGTGAGCGCCTGCTGGCCGGTGGCGCGCCGTGGACGTCGCCACTGCTGGCCCTGGCGACGGCGCTGGACGCGCTGCCCCCCGAGGACGCCGGCGCCTCGCGGTCCGGCACCCCTGCAGCGGACGAGGACGGGCCGGCCTGGTTCGTCCCCGGGCGCCGCCCGCAGGACCGGGGGTGGCCGGGAGCGCTGCAGCTGGCGCGGGCCGTGGCGGCGCCGGGCGCCTCCGGCGGCCTCGACTGGGGCTCCGCGCCGGAGCTGGTGGGGCAGCTGCTCGACCTGTGGCGCTGATCGCTCATCGGTGATCATGCAGAAGACCCGCACCTGAGGGCGTCAGGTGCGGGCCTTCCGCATGATCGGTGGCCGGGTGACCGCGGCGCCGAGGGCGGGTCCCGTCAGCTGGTGGCGGACAGGGCCGCCGCGACGACGTCGGCCTTGGACAGCGCGATGGAGAGGTCCAGCAGGTCGTCCATGGTGAGCGCGGGACCGGCGTGGTCCTCGAGCGCCTCCATGGGCAGGCTCGCCACGCGCACGCCGCGGGCCGACAGGCCCGTGACCACGCGCTCGGACGCCTGCTTGGTGACCAGGCCCGAGCACTTCGGGCAGGTGAACTGGTAGAAGCTGCGCCCCGCGTCGGAGGCGCACACCACCAGCTCGAAGCTGTCGGCCGGCAGGGTCATGGCCCCGCAGACAGGACAGGAGCACGTGATCCGTGCCGGCTCACCGGCTCGGGGGGCGGGAGTGATCGGGTCGGGCACGGTGGCCTCCTCGGGTCCTGCGGTCCGTCCTCAGACGCTAGGGCTCCGACCCCCGCCTGCGCGGGAGGCTCGCCGAACTCGTCGTGACGAATCGGTCACGGACCGCACCCGCCCGAGCGCGCACCCGTCGCCCGGCTCGACAGGTGCATAAGCGAGTGATACAAATATCAGGTGCCTGCAGCAACCGAGTTCTCTGCGGACTTCTCCGCCGCACTGGAGGACCTCCTCAGCTGGGCCCGCCGCCTCGCACCTCCCGGTGACCTGAGCCTGGCCTCCACCACGCTCCTGGCGCGGCTCGCCCGTGACGGCGGCTCCGGCGTCTCCGCCCTGGCCGCCGCCGAGGGCGTCAGCCAGCCCGCCATGAGCCAGATGGTCGCCCGCCTCGAGCGCGACGGCCTCGTGGCGCGCACGGCCCACCCGCAGGACGGGCGCGCCCTCGTCGTCGTCCTCACCGACGCGGGCCGGGAGCTCGTGGGCGCACGCCGCGCCGCCCGCGCCGCGGCCCTGGCGGACCTCCTCGACGCCTCCCCCGTCGGCGACGCGGAGGCCCTGGCAGCCGCCACGCCCGCGCTGCTGCGCCTGGCGCAGGCGGCGACCTCCCGGCGACGCGAGCTCGCGCACGCCTGACCCACCCCCGAACACCAGAACACCCCCGGAAGGACCCGCTCCCGTGAGCTCCCACGCCCCCACGTCGATGCGCGACATGCTCAAGCAACCGCGCGCCGTCTGGGCCGTCGCCTTCGCCTGCGTCATCTCGTTCATGGGCATCGGCCTGGTCGACCCGATCCTGCCGGTCATCAAGGACGAGCTGCACGCCACGCCCAGCCAGGTCTCGCTGCTGTTCACCAGCTACCTCGTGGTCACCGCCGTCGCGATGCTCTTCGTCGGCGCGGTCTCCAGCCGCATCGGCGCCAAGAAGACCCTCATCGCCGGGCTCGCGGTGATCGTGGTCTTCGCCGGCCTGGCCGGGGCGAGCGGCGGCGTGGACGGCATCGTCGGCTTCCGCGCCGGCTGGGGCCTGGGCAACGCCCTGTTCATCGCCACGTCGCTGGCCGTGATCGTCGCCAGCGCCACCGGCGGCTTCGCCGGCGCGATCATCCTCTACGAGGCGGCCCTCGGCCTGGGGATCGCGGTGGGCCCGCTGGTCGGCGGCCTGCTGGGCGGCATCTCCTGGCGCGGCCCGTTCTTCGGCGTCTCCGTGCTCATGCTCATCGCCCTCGTCGCGACGGCGCTGCTCGTGCCGTCCACGCCCAAGCCCGCGCACCCGACCCCGGTCCTCGCCTCGCTCAAGGCGCTGCGCCACCGCTCGCTGCTGACCATGGCGCTGGCCGCGCTCGCCTACAACTGGGGCTTCTTCACCCTCCTCGGCTACGCGCCCTACCCGATGGAGCTGGGCGTGCACCAGCTCGGCTGGGTCTTCTTCGGCTGGGGTCTGCTCGTCGCGGCCTTCAGCGTCTGGGTGGCTCCCCGGCTCCAGGCCCGCTTCGGCACCGCGCCCACGATGTACGCCGTCTTCGCCGGTCTGGCCGTGCTCATGGGCGTGATCGCCGCTGGGGTGGCGCGCCCCGCCGTCGTCATCGTCGCCACCATCGCCACCGGCGCGTTCATCGGCATCAACAACACCCTCATGACGCAGGCCGTCATGCTCGTCTCCCCCGTCGAGCGCCCCGTCGCGTCCTCCGCGTACGGCTTCCTGCGCTTCATCGGCGGCGGCCTGGCCCCGTTCGTGGCTGGCAAGCTCGCCGCCGCCAACGGCTTCGGGCTGCCCTTCTGGGTGGGTGCGGCGTCCTTCCTGGTCGCCATCGCGATCCTCGCCACGGGTCACCGGATGCTCGCCCGCGCCGAGGCCGAGGCCCCGGCAGCCCACGGCGACACCCCCGAGGAAGAGCTGGCCGTGCCCGAGCCCGCCGGCGAGGGCCTCGACCTGGACCGCCTGGCCGAGGAGGCCCCGCCCGCCCGCCGCTGACCGCCCCCCCGATCAAGGACGTCGCGCACACCTCGGTGTGCGCGACGTCCTTGGTCGTGCGGGCCCGGGTGCGGCTACTTCCGGGTGCTGCGGAGGACGGCGAGGCGGGCGCGGTAGCCCTCCTCGTCCACCTCGCCGCGCGCGAAGGCCTCCCGCAGCACGTGCTCGGCGCTGCGGGACCGGCGCCGCCGGACGGTGAAGACGACGGCGCCGATGACGAGCACCCAGAAGACCAGGGGCACGAGCAGCCACGGACCGGGCCCGCCGCCGTGCCACGGGCCGGGGCCCCAGCGCGGGTCGGTCGCCGCGCTCGTCAGAGTGGTGGTGATCGGGCTGATCAGGAGTGCGTCCATGCCACCAACCGTGCGTCGCCTGGGCCTGCTGCCGCGTCAGCCGGGACGCGTCACCTCGGGTGCGCCTGCGCGCGTACGCGTCAGCCCTGCCAGCCGGGGCGCACCAGCCCGGTCTCGTACGCGAGCACCACCAGCTGCGTCCTGTCGCGGGCCCCGAGCTTGGCCAGCACCCGGCCCACGTGGGTGCGGGCGGTCGCAGGGCTCAGCACGAGCCGCTGAGCGAGCTCCTCGTTCGACAGCCCCTCAGCCACCAGCGCCATCACCTCGCGCTCACGGGCCGTGAGCACGTCCAGCGCGGCGGCGCGCGGCCCGGCGCCGGTGGGCGGCGCCGCGGAGCGGGCCGCGAACTCCGCCACCAGCCGCCGCGTCGCGCCGGGGCTCAGCAGCGCGTCGCCCGCGGCGGCCACGCGCACGGCCCGCACCAGCTCCGCCGGTTCCGTGTGCTTGACCAGGAAGCCCGTGGCCCCGGCGCGCAGCGCGTCGAAGACGTACTCGTCCAGCTCGAACGTCGTCAGGACGACGACGCGCACCCCGTCCAGCGCGGCGTCCGCGGTGATGCGCCGGGTGGCCTCGATCCCGTCCAGGCGCGGCATGCGGACGTCCATGAGGACGACGTCGGGGCGCAGCTCGCGGGCCAGGGCGAGGGCCTGCTCGCCGTCGTCGGCCTGGCCCACCACCTCGATGCCGTCCTGCGCGTCGAGGAGGGCGGCGAAGCCGGCGCGGACCAGCTGCTGGTCGTCGGCGACGAGCACCTGGACGGTCACGACCCCACCTCCTCACGGGCCGTGGGCAGCTCGGCCTCCACCCGCCAGCCTCCCGCCCCGCGGACCGGTTCGCGCGGTCCGGCGCTCAGCCGCCCGCCGAGCGCCGCGGCCCGCTCGCGCATGCCGGGCAGCCCGCTGCCTCCGGTCGGCGGGGCCACGGGGGCCGCCGGTCCGTCGTCGTCGACGACGACGACCAGCCGGTCCGGCTCGCGGCGCAGCACCACCCGCGCCGCCGACCCGCCGGCGTGCCGGGCGACGTTGGTCAGCGCCTCCTGCACGATGCGGGCCGCGGCCAGGTCCACCGCGACGGGCAGCCCGTCGAGGTCCCCCGCCACCTGTGCCTCGACCCGCAGGCCAGCGGCGCGGGGGCGGGCGAGCAGCGCCTCGAGGTCGGTGACGGTGGGGGCGGGCCCGCGGGGCTGGCGCTCACCGTCGGCGCCGTCCCCGCGCAGGGAGGCGAGCACGCCGTGCACCTCCACGAGCGCGTCGCGGCTGGCCGCGCGGATGGCGGTGAGCGCCTCGCGCGCGACCTCGGGGCGGCCGTCCATGAGCTCCAGCGCCACCCCGGACTGCACGGTGATCATCGAGAGGCTGTGGCCGATGACGTCGTGGAGCTCGCGGGCGACGGCGAGGCGCTCGTCGCTGGCGCGGCGACGCCGCTCCTCCTCGCGGGCCAGCGCCTCCTGCTGGGCCTGGCGGCGGCGGTCGGCAGCCGCTGCCCTCCGGGCGCGCACGCCCTCGCCCACCGCGACGACGACGAGCAGCCACGCCAGCGACCCGGCCACCGCCTGCCACGGCACGGACAGCCGCCCCCAGACCGGCAGCCCGAGCCACACCAGGGCCCACGCCCCGCTGAGCAGGGCGTACGCGGTGACGCGCTGCCGGGCACCCGCCGGGCCCGGCGGCGACCCGGCCACCGCGCTGACCGTGGCCACCGCCAGCGCCAGCCACACGGGACCGTTGACCTGCGTCACCGCGACCCACCCGATCATCGCCGCCGCCGCGACGCCCTGGGCCGCGTGCGGGTGGCGCCGCCGGACCAGCAGCGCGGCGGGCCCGGCCAGGAGCAGCGGCAGGAGGGGCAGCAGCGCCGCGCCGTGGAGGAGGTCAGCGCCGCTCGCCAGCGCCGCGAACCGCGACCCGACCACCTGCACGACGGCGGTCGCGAACGCCGGCGCCACGAGCCGCAGCCGCGCCCGGCGCAGCTCCTGGCGCGGGGTCGCGGGGGTCACCGCTCGACGCTAGCCAGCGCGGGCGCCCGCCGTCGTCGTCCTGGGAGCGCAGCCGCCCGTACGCCGCGCTGCGTACCCGCCCTTCCGCCGCTCTCCCCCACCCGACCCCGCAGGCAGCACCCGCCCGCGACCACCGCGGCGCGCCGCCGACACACCGACGACCGTCCGTGACTAGCGTGTGACGCCGGGTGCCGTCCGGTCGCTCGACCGGCGGCACGACCGAACAGCGGGGAGGCGAGACGGGTGCTGGGTCACTCGCACGCGATGTCAGGGCTGGCCGCCGGCGCGGCGACGCTGCCGTGGGCCGGGCAGGTGGGGGTCACCGGGCCCGTCGAGCAGATCGCGTGGGTGGCCGCCTGGGGCGGCTTCGCGATGCTGCCCGACCTCGACCAGGGCGGCATCCACTGGCGCGGTGTCATGCCCAGCGCCACCGGCTCGACCGTCGCGCGCATGTGGGGGCCGATCACCACGACCCTCGCCAGCGTGGTCGGCAAGATCGCCGGCGGACACCGGCAGGGCACCCACGACCTCCTGCTGGCGCCCGCCATCTTCGGCCTGCTCACGGTGCTCGCGTCGCACGACCCCTGGGCGTCGATGGCGGTCATCGCCCTCGGCATCGGGCTCGCGCTGCAGGCGCTGCACGTGGTGATCCCCGGCAAGGTCGAGCAGACGGTCATCGGCAACCTGGTCATCTCCGTGGCCGGGGCCTGGTGGGTCACCGGCACCGCCAACCACGCGCTGGAGTGGCTGCCGTACGCGGTGGCCGGCGGCGTCGTCGTCCACATCCTCGGTGACTGGCTCACCGTCGGCGGCGTGCCCGTGCCGCTGACGTGGGTGGGCGGGCACTCCGTGCGCCTCTCGGCCAGCCTGTTCAAGACGGGCGCCAAGCCGGAGCACGTCCTGGCCACGATGTTCGGCATCGCCGCGATCGTGCTCGTGGTGGTGTTCTCGCCGCTGCAGGGCTACGTGGTGCCGGTGATACAGCCCGTGCTGACCAGCGCGCACACGTCTCCGTAACCCCTTCTCCGCGCAGCGGACCAGGACGACGACGAGGGCCCCGCCCGGTCACATCGACCGGAGCGGGGCCCCCGTGCGTGGCGGAGCGCCGACGTCAGCAGCGCGCCCCGTCAGAAGCGCACTCCGTCAGAACCGCTCAGGGCGCACGCGCACCTTGCGACCGCGGATGAGGCCGCTCTGCAGACCGGTCACCACGTCGTCGACGGCACCCGAGGGCACCTCGACGATGCTGTAGCGCTCGTGCACCTCGATGGCGCCGACCTCGCCGCCGTCCAGGCGGGTCTCGCCCGTCACGGCGCCGACGAGGTCCTGCGGGCGCACGCCCGCCTGGCGGCCCAGGCCCACCCACACACGGGAGACCTCCCCGCCGATGCGCGGCTTGCGGCCGGCGCCGGCCGGGCCCGCGGGCCGGCCGTGGGGCGCGCGGCGCCCCTCACCGCGGGCGCCGCCGATCGGGCGCGCGGAGCGCTCGGCCCCGGCACGAGGACCGGAGCGCAGCGGACGGCCCGAGGACGCGTCGGGCACGTCGGGCTCGTCCGCCTTCTCGCCCCTGGCCTGCGCCAGCAGCACCAGCGCGGCCGCCAGCACCTCGGAGGGGTCGCGCTCGGCGGTGAGCTTGGCGGCCAGCTCGCGCGCCGCGCCGTCGACGTCGGCGGCCTCCAGCGCGGCGGCCGTGCGCTCCGCGCGGCGCTCCCGCAGCGTCTCCGCCGTCGGCACCGGCACCACGGCGATGGACCCGCGCGAGGCGCGCTCCAGCCCGCCGATGTACCGGGCCTCGCGCGGCTCGGCGATGGTGATGGCCACGCCGGAGCGGCCACCGCGGCCCACGCGGCCGATGCGGTGCACGTACGCCTCGGAGGAGGCGGGCACGTCGTAGTTGATGACGTGGGTGAGCTGCTCCACGTCGAGGCCGCGGGCGGCGACGTCGGTGGCCACCAGCAGCTGCGCGACCCCGGCGCGCAGGCGCCCCATGACCCGGTCGCGCTGGTCCTGGCTCATGCCGCCGTGCAGCGCCTCGGCGCGCATGCCGCGGCCGTTGAGGGACTCGGTGAGCTCGTCGACCTCGCCGCGGCTGCGGCAGAAGATGATGGCGGCGGCGGGTGCCTCGACGTCGAGCACGCGGCGCAGCGCCGGCAGCTTCCACGCCCGCTGCACCACGTGCGCGCGCTGCTCGACGAGCGGCGCACCGCCCTCGGGCACCTCCCGCTGGAGCACCACGCGCACGGGGTCGGTCTGGTGGGTGCGGGCGATCCGCTCGATGCGCCCGGCCATCGTGGCGCTGAACAGCACCGTCTGCCGGTCGCGCGGGGCCCGCTCGAGGATGCCCTCGATGTCCTCCTGGAAGCCGGCGTCGAGCATCTCGTCGGCCTCGTCGAGCACCACGGTCTTCACGCCGGACAGGTCGAGGCTGCCGCGGGAGAGGTGGTCGAGCACGCGGCCGGGGGTCCCGACGACGACGTCGACCCCCCGCTGCAGCTCGCGCAGCTGCCCGCCGATGGGCGCGCCGCCGTACACGGCGAGCACCCGCACGCCCAGCCCGGTGCCGTAGGACTCGGTGGCGGAGGCCACCTGCAGCGCCAGCTCTCGCGTGGGGGCGAGCACCAGCGCCGAGGGGCCCTTGCCGGCCGGCTCACCGGAGCGGCTGGCGTCGGCGAGGCGCTGCAGCAGCGGCAGGGCGAACGCCGCCGTCTTGCCGGTGCCCGTGGCGGCCTGGCCGAGCAGGTCCCGGCCGGCGAGCAGGTACGGCACGGCCTCGGCCTGCACGGGCGTCGGCTCCTCGTACCCGAGGTCGTTCAGCGCCGCGAGCAGCTCGGGGCCGAGCCCGAGGTCGGCGAAGCGCGTGGACGACGCTGGCGCCTCGTCGACGGAGCGGTCCGCTGAACGGTCCGACGAGGGAGTTGAGGAGTGGTCAGGCGACGTACCAGTGGGGGCAGAGCTCACGCCCCCATCCTCTCGCAGGTCGCGGCCGCTCCCGTCCGCCGCCTCAGGTGCGCGGAGCGAAGGCCCTGTCCATCGCCCTCTCCACGGCGGCGAGCAGGTCGGCGGCGCTCACGCGCTCGGCCCAGCCGCCGTCCGTCGGCGCCTCGGGCGAGCCCTGCGAGGACTCGGCGGCGAACTCGACGTCGAACTCGGCCTCGAACTCTGCGACGGCGTCGACCTGACCACCGTCGACGGCTGTGAGGTCGACGGCGTGGTCGTCACCGGCACCGGCCTCGGCCTCGGCGGGGGCGTGCACGAGGGAGCCGACCACGGCCTGCAGCGGGTAGAGCCCCTCCTGCGTGGCCACGGGTTCGCTCAGCGAGCCGCGCACCGCACCGACGATGCGCGCCGCCGCGACCTCACCGCTGTGGGCGGGGACGTCGGGCAGCAGCACCACGAATCGCCCGCGCCCGCAGTGGGCCAGCAGGTCGCTGCGACGCAGGTGGCTGCGGATGCGCGCGGCCACGGCCGCCGTCACGGACGGGGGCAGGTCGCCGTCGCCGGCTCCGACGCCGCAGAAGACCAGCGCCGTGGCGGTGCCGGGGCGCTGGTGGTCGAGCGAGCGCTGGAGCGAGCCGATGAGCTCAGCGCGGTGCGGGAGGGTCGCGGTGGGGTCGACGTGCTCGCCGGGCACCGCCGAGCGGCCGGCCCCGCCGGTCCTGCGGTCCAGCAGGGGCGCCGCCGGCAGAGAGCGAGCAGCGGCCTCGAGGAGCGCACCGACGTCACCGCGGACCACGGAGGTGGTCTGCGCCACGCGCAGCACCTCCACGGCCAGCGGGGACGCGAGGATCTTCAGGGCGGCGTGGGCCCGGGCGTCGAGGGTGTGCAGCTCCAGCCGCGGCTCGAGGGCGGCGAGCTCGGGAGTGCAGGCGCAGTGGCGGGCGCCGTCGCGGTGGCAGGTCACTCCCGCCCATCGGCACCAGCGGCGCCACCTTGAACGCCTCCGCCGCGACGGCGGCGGTCTTCACCTCAGCGAGTGCCCGCTGCCGCCGTCCGCTTGGCGCGGTGCTTGCGCACCTGGCGCACCACGAGCAGCGCCACGGCCACGACGACGGCACCGATCACCACCTTGTCGAAGACGTCGGCGTAGCCGGAGACGCGGTCCCACTGGGAGCCCAGGGCGTACCCGCCGCCGATGAGCAGCGCGTTCCACAGGGCGGTGCCGGCGCTCGTGTAGATGAGGAACTGCCCCAGCGGCATCTCCGCCGCACCCGCCGGCAGCGAGATGAGGCTGCGCACCCCGGGGATGAGGCGCCCGAAGAACACGGCCGAGCGGCCGTGGCGGCGGAACCACCGGTTGGCGGCGTCGGCGTCGTCCTCGTCGACCAGCGGCATCTTGGCCAGCAGCGCGATGGCGCGGCGCTGCCCGATGCGCCGGGCGAGCTCGTACAGCAGGTACGCCCCCAGCACGCCGCCGGCGGTGGCCGCGACGAACACCGCCACGAGGTTCATGCGCCCGTCGTAGGCGAGGAAGCCGCCCAGCGGCAGCACCACCTCGCTGGGGATGGGCGGGAACACCGTCTCCAGGAGGGTGAGGAGGAAGACGCCGGGCCACCCGAGGGCGTCCATGACGTCGGCGACCCACCCCGACAGTCCCGTCAGCCCGTTGGCAGCGGAGGCGCTGTCGGCGGAGGCGGTGGCGAGAACGGTGATCACCGCACCCACGGTAGGTGAGGTCGGCCTCGCGGACCCGCTGGAGTGCGACCCGAGCACCCGCGCGGCACAGTGTCGGCGTGACCAGCGACCCCGACCAGCTCGCCGAGCAGGACCCGCTCGGCGTGGCCAGCCAGCTCGACGCCTCCGAGGAGGACCCCTCCGCGGACGCCACCGCGGCCCTGCCCGGCCACGGCGCCGACGAGGTGGTGGACGACGCCGAGGGCCACCACGGTCCGGCGCAGGAGCCGCGCATCGGCTCCCCGTCGCAGGACCACCCCCGCTGAGAACCGCCACCGGACGCGTCGCACGATCGTCCTGACAGCCTCGAGACCCCCGAAGAAGCCCGGAGGAGACCACCCGTGGACCTCGACCGCCCGCTCGCCCCGGAGCCCTACGGCCAGCTGCCGCAGGTGCCGTCGTTCACCCTGACCAGCACCGACGTCGCCGACGGTGAGCCCATGGCCGACCGCCACTCCGCCGAGGGCGGCAGCACCTCCCCGCAGCTGGCGTGGAGCGGGTTCCCCGCGGAGACGAAGTCGTTCGTGGTGAGCTGCTTCGACCCCGACGCCCCCACCCCGGCCGGCTTCTGGCACTGGACCGTGTTCGGGGTCCCCGCCTCCGTGACCGAGCTGCCCACCGGCGCCGGCGACGAGGGCAGCGTGCAGCTCGGCGGCGGCACGGCCGTCCGCAACGACGTGGGCGGGGCCGCCTTCACGGGTGCCGCTCCTCCCCCGGGCGACCGGCCGCACCGCTACGTCTTCGCGGTGCACGCGCTCGACACCGACGACCTGGGCCTGGACGCCTCCGCCTCTCCCACCGTGGTGCACTTCACCGCCCTGTTCCACACCATCGCGCGGGCCACGCTCACGCCGACGTACCAGGTGGCCGGGTGAGCGCTGCGGTGTCCGACCAGCCGGTGACCGGTCCCGGTGGGCTTGCGTGGGTGCCCGCGCTGACCCGCACCGACCTCCTCGCCCCGCCCGTCGCGGCAGCGCTGGAGGCCTGGGGCGGGGCGGCGCAGCAGGTGCTGGTGGCCGAGATCGACCCCGACCTCGCCGACACCGCCGCCCTCGTCGAGGCCACGGGCGCCCCGGCGTCCATCATGGCCAACTGCGTGGTGGTGGCCGGGCGCCGCGGCGAGACCGAGCGGATCGCCGCCTGCGTGGTGCTGGCGACCACCCGCGCCGACGTCAACGGCCTGGTCCGCAAGCGCCTCGACGCGCGCAAGGCGTCCTTCCTCGACCACGACCGCGCGGTCGCCGGATCGGGCATGGAGTTCGGCGGCATCACGCCGGTCGGGCTGCCGTCCGAGTGGCAGGTGCTCGTCGACGCGGGCGTGCTGGAGGTCGACGTCGCCGTCATCGGCTCCGGCGTGCGCCGGTCCAAGATCGCCCTGCCCGGGGCGCTGCTGGCGCAGCTGCCCGGTGTCGAGGTCGTCGAGGGCCTCGGAGTCACCCTCCCCTCGTGATGTCGGCATGAGGCGCGAGCTCGCGGTCACCGGTGCCGCTCCCCCGCCGCTGGCGTGGGAGCGGTACGCCGACCCCTCGCTGTGGCCGACGTGGTCTCCGCAGATCGCGTCCGTGACCGCGAGCACCACCCGGCTGACCACCGGGACGACGGGCGTCGTGCGCGGCCACGGAGGCCTGCGGCTGGACTTCACCGCTGAGGACGTCGACGACGACGCCCGCCGCTGGACCTGGCGCGTCACCCCCACGCACGCGCTGTTCGCGCACCTGCCGGGCGCACTGCGGCGGTTCGGTCGGCTCCGCCTCGAGCACGGCGTCTCGCTGAGCGGCCGCGTGGACGGCGGCTCCACCACGACGCTCGCCATCGAGGGCTCGGCGCCCGTGGTGCTGGCGTACGCCCCCGCGGCCGCTCTGGCTCTGCGCCGCCTCGTCGCCCTCCCCTGACCCGCTGGGCTGCGCCGCCGCCCCGCCCCCCGCCCTGCACGATCAAGGAAGTCGCGCGCGTACGACCTCCCCCGCCGCTGGTACGTGCCCCACCAGCGAGGCGGGGTCGCACCGGAGTGGGGAGCCTCAGTGCCGGTGGGGAGCCACAGGTCCGCTTCCGGCGCCGGAAGCGGGCTCCAGCCTGCCCACCGGACCTGAGCCTGCCCAGTGGGCAGACCCCGGCCGGTCGGTGCGATCTCGGACCGTCAGTCAGCGGGCCTGGAGGTCCACCCGGACGTCGTCGCCTCCGTACGGGGAGTGCTGCACCACCCACCGTCCTGGGTGGAGCCGCTCGTCCTGCCGGTACCGCGCGGCCAGCTCCTCCTCAGCGCCCGCGTCGCCGCCGTCGCTGCGCAGCAGCAGCTCCGCCACCTCGTCGACCAGCGCGTGCGCCTCACCGGGCCGGACGGTGTCGCCCGCCGCACCCCAGTCGTCCCACAGCAGCAGCTCGTCACCGAAGCGGTGCGCCACCTCGAACACGACGTAGCCGCGGACGAACTCGGGCCCGGCGAACGGCGAGCCCGGGAAGACTCCGAACAGCGAGGCGTCGACCTGACCCGCTCGGTAGCCGCTCCACACCTCGGCCGCGGTGACGAAGGGGGCGCCAGCACCGGTGGGCAGGTCTCGGGGGTCGAAGGGCCAGGCGTCGCCGTCGAGCTCCGGGTCGGTCCGCACCCACCGTTCGCCGTCGTGGTGCTCGACCACCACGTGGTCGTGGTGGTACACGGGTGAGAAGTAGTCGACGAACCCCACCCGCGAGCGCGCGGGCACGCCCTTCTCCCGCAGCGCCCCGACCACGAAGAGCGCGTGGTCCCGGCAGCACCCCGCGACGCGCTGCTCGAGAGGGCGAGCGACGGTCAGGGGTTCCGGGTGCCGCTGGGCGTCGAGGGCGAGCGTGCGGGCGAGCCAGCGCAGGTCGACCTCGTGCCGTCGCTCCTCGGGGAGGTCCGGCAGCTCGGCGCGGTAGTGCGCGATGGCGCCGCGAGCGGCAGCGCACACGGCGTCGACGTCGTCGGGAAGCTCCCGCAACCGGTGCGCGAACGCGCCCGGGTCGCTGTAGGCGCTGTGGACGGCGAAGCGCTCGAGCGGCAGCACGCGCCACCTTCGGCGCGGCGTGCGCGCCGTGTCAACGGCTGAGGAGTCCTCAGCCGTGGAGCCCCACCGCTGCCGACCCTCACGACACGGCACGACCTCGGAGGCGGGTCGGCCACCGACCTGCTGGTCGCCCGGCACGTCCTGGCCTCCCTCGGCGCCTGTCAGAGCGCGCTCACGAAGGCCCGGCGCGGGCCATGATCGGAGGGTGGCCCGTCGGCGGAGGAGTCCAGCAGATGTCGGCGCTCGGCTGGTCCGGATGGTGCTCGAGCACCCCCTCGTCGATCGCCGCCTGCGGCGCATCGCGGTCGAGCTGCCTCCCTCGGTGGTGGTCGACACCCCTGACGCGTGGACGCTCCTGTCCGCCAGGCGCATCACGGCCGTCGACGGTGCGCAGTCCGTCGTCGTCCACCTGGCCTCACGCGTCGGGATCCAGTGGGGGCTGTGGCGGCTGGACACCGGCGAGCTGCTGACCGGCCTCCACGCCACCGGCCAGCTCAACGAGGCGCGGTTGCTCGAGCTGGGAGTCGAGCAGCTCACGCACACCCCTGTCGAGGAGACCGAGCTGCAGGAGCTGCGGTCCGTGCTGCAGCTCGACAAGGCGCTGTGGTCGCCGCGCGGCCCGGAGCACTGGGCCTTCCCCACCTTGGCCGCCGTCGGGAGCCGCAACGGAAACTGGTGGACGGGAGCCGGTCGGCCGGACAACATGGCCGGCCGTGATCACCCAGAGCACCGCCGACCAGGACGAGGACGACGACGAGGGCTCCGACCTCTACTGCGTGGGCTACGACCTCGCCGAGGCCGGTGAGCACGGACGCGCCGTCGTCGTCTTCACCCGCTCCGCTGAGCTCGGGTACGCCGATGCGCTGCACGCGCTGGGCAACTCCCTGCGGGAGCTCGGACGCACCGAGGAGGCGGTCCGCGCCTTCACCGACGCGGAAGCGGCCGGGGTCACCGAGTCGGTCCTGAACCTCGGTCACGCCCTCCGGCAGCTGGACGACCTCGCCGGTGCAGCTGAGGCGTACCAGCGCGCCCGCGAGGCTGGTGACCCGCGGGCGGCGATGTGCCTGGCGGACGTGTGGCGCAGCCTCGGCGACGCCGACGGCGCGCGGGCTCTGCTGGAGGGTTCAGCGGCGGCTGGCGACGCCTGGTCGGCCGGTGAGCTGGCGGTGTGGATGCTCCAGGACCTCGACCACGACCTCGGCGCCGTCCAGGTGGGCGGACGGGTCGAGTCGCTGCTGCGGCAGGCCGTGGACGTCGACGGCGACGCCCGCGCCGACCTCGCCAGGGTCCTGCGACACCGGGGTGAGCTGGACGAGGCGGAGTCGCTGCTGCGCACCGGCCACGCCGACGGCCACACCGACTGCTCGATCACGCTGGCCCTCCTCCTCGAGGAGGACCGCGGCGACGTCGCCGGGGCCGAGCAGGTGCTGCGCGCGGCGGCCGACGCCGACGAGCTGTCCGCCTGGAACAACCTCGCTCTGCTCCTGCGCGACCAGGGGCGGCTGCTGGAGGCGGAAGACGCGCTCCGGCGCGGGGTGCGGGGCGGCGACGCGCTGGCGGCGGAGAACCTGCGGGAGCTCCGCCGCGACCACCGCCGGCAGCTCGGCCGCGCCCACCGCCGTGCGCGGCGCCGCGTTCAGGAGCCGGTGGTCCCGGCGTCCTGACCGACAGGGCGGACGGCCGCGCCGGTGTCCGCGACGCGCTCTCGGCGCGGGCCGTAAGTGAGCCGGCGCAGCAGCGCCTCCGCCGGCCCGGGCCGCCCGGCGCGTTCGAGGGCCACCGCGACCACCACCGTGAGCAGGTAGGTCGCGACGGCGACGGCGGACACCACGGCCGTGCCCGTGCCCGCACCGAGCCCGAGGCCCCACGGCGCCAGCAGCGGCGCCATGACCAGGCTCTGGAGGAGGTAGCAGGTCAGCGACCGGCGCCCGACCGCCACCAGCGCTCCGGCCAGCACACCGGACGGGCGCCGCACCGCGACGATCCACGCGACCCCGGCGAGGAACGCCATCGCGCCCGCCAGCCCGGTCAGGCCGTGCAGCGCCCCTGCGAGCGCGTCGGCCCAGCCGGGCCAGGAGACCACCTGCAGCGAGGCCGCCACCAGCGGCAGCGCACCGGCCACGCTCACGGCGAACCCGACCACCGCCACCCGGCGCAGCAGCGGCAGGTGCTGCCCGGGGTGGGTGAGCACCCCGCGGCGCTCCGCGAGCAGCCCCAGCACCGCCGGCGGCAGCAGGTAGAGGACGAGCAGCGGGGCCATCACCACCAGGCCGCCCACGGAGACGGCCCGCATCCCCAGCCCACCGAGGTAGGTCTGCGCCGAGAGGCCGAAGAGGGCGTCGTCGCCGCCGGCCACCGAGGTGCCGTCCAGGGCGGAGAAGGCGGCGAAGACCAGCAGCGACGCACCGCCCCACCACAGCAGCGCCCGGAGAGACGCCCGCAGCCACAGGGCCACCACCGCCAGCCCCAGCAGGCCGTACGTCAGCAGGATGTCACCGTCGAAGAGCAGCAGCGCGTGCACCAGCCCGAACACCGCCAGCCACGAGCACCGGCGCAGCAGCACCCCGCGGGTCTGCGGCCACGGCGCACCGCGCGTCCAGGCCCGCCGTGCCATGACCGCCAGCCCGAACGCGAACAGCGCGGTGAACATCGGGAACGCGCGGTTGTCCACGAAGAGGCCGATCACGGCGTCCACCGCGCGATCCGCAGGCCCCGCCTCGACGGGGCGTCCGCCGGGCCCGAGCGCCAGCCCGGACAGGTGGACGGGGGCGTTGGCCAGGGCGATGCCCAGCAGCGCCAGCCCGCGGGCGAGGTCGGGCGCGAGGGAGCGCTCGGCGGTCGGGAGGGGGCTGCTCACGGCGTCCACCCTCTAACAGGGGGGAAGGACGTCGGAAACCCGCTGGCGCCGCGCAGCGAGCGCCGCCCACCCTGGTGCGCGTGAGCGCCGATGCCGCCGTCGTCTTCATGCTCGGCTACCCCGGCACGGGCACGCGGACCGTCGGCGGGCACGTCGCCGCGCAGCTCGGCGGAGTGCTCGTCGACAACGCCCTCATCAACCGGCCGGTGCTCGAGGTGCTCCAGTGGGACGGCGTCGCTCCCCTGCCGGAGGGCGTCTGGGACCGCGTCGTCCCCATCCGCGACGCCGTGCTCGGAGCCGTCGAGGACCTTGCGCCGCCGTCCACGAGCTTCGTGTTCACCAACGTCCTCGAGGACGAGCCCAGCGCCGCGCCGGCCTACGAGCGCATCCGCTCGCTCGCCCACCGCCGCGGCTCGCTGTTCCTGGCCGTGATGATCGAGTGCGATGTCGACGCTCAGGTCAGCCGCATCGACACCCCCGACCGGATCGCCCTGCGCAAGGGCTCCGACCCCGAGGGCTACCGAGGGCACCGCCTCACCACGAGGCTCTTCCAGCCTCCGGCGGGGGACCTCCTCACGATCGACACCACGACGACGACGCCCGCGGACAACGCCGCCCGCATCGTCAGCGAGCTCCGCAACCGCGGCCTGCGGGACCGGCGGAGCGGCCGCTGACCTCAGCGGCGAACCCGCCGCCTCGTGCAGAGCGCGACGACGACCACCGCCGCCGCGCCCGCGAGCAGCAGCGCACGCGACCGCGACCACGTGGCACCGCGGCGCGCCTCCCCGGGGGCGACGCGTTCGTCGTCGTCCCCGTCCTGCCCGCCGTCGGAGGGCAGCAGGGTGACGGTGCCGGCGTCGCCGTCCACGGTGACCAGCGCGCCGTCGGTCAGGCGCTGCGTGGCCACGCCCGTGCCGAGCACGGCGGGGATGCCGTACTCCCGCGCCACGATCGAGCTGTGCGAGAGCGGCCCTCCCACGTCGGTGACGACGGCGGAGGCCAGTCCGAACAGCGACGTCCACGCGGGCGTCGTCATCCGCGCCACGAGCACGTCGCCGGGCTGGAGCCGCGCGGAGTCCTCCGGACCGCTGAGCACGCGCGCCACCGCCGTGACGCGTCCGCCGCTCGCCCCGACGCCGCGGACCACCGGCCCGGTCTGCGCCTCGTCGCCGCCCGGCATCGCCCGCACCAGCGACCGCCGCAGCCACGCTGGGGGTTGCGGCAGCAGCTGCGGCGGCGTGGCGAGCCGCTGGCCGCGCCAGACCTCCTTGCGCGCCGCGACGCGGTCGCCCAGCGGTGTGCGGTCGCCCGCACCAGCGGCCTCGAGCTCGGCGAGCCGCAGCCAGAAGACGTCCTCGACGTCGTCGAGCACCCCGGCGGCCTCGAGCCGCCGGCCCGACGCGCGCAGGAAGCGCCGGATGGTCGGCCAGGCCAGGCCGATGTCGGCGAGCGCGTCCTCGCGCGCGGCGCCCGCCTCCTGGGCGGTCCGCAGCATCCGCACGAGCACCTCACGGCGCAGCGGGTCGAGCCGTCCCAGCACGGCCGCCGTCGCCGCCTCCCGGTGCTCGGCTGCCCGCCGCTGGCGCTCGTGGGGGTCGGCGCCGTGGCCCTGGAGGTACTGGCGCAGGGCGGCGAGCAGCGGCTCGGGGTGGTCGGCGGGCACCGGGACTGCGACGTCGAGGCTGTAGAGCACGTGACCGTGCCGGCGCAGGTGGTCGTGGAGCAGCTGCTGCCAGGCCGGGTCGTCCGGGACCCGTCCCGCGCGCAGGGCCACCGCGACCGCCGGGTGCCGGTGCGCCCACTCCGCGAGGTCCCACAGCGACTGCTCCGCGCGGATCGGGGCGCTGTCCAGCCCGAGCAGCAGGTCGAGCGACGGCGGGTCGCCGTCGCGCCGGACCAGCCGGTCGTAGACGGCGCGGAACACCGCCTCGGACAGCACCGCCGCGGGCACCACCGACTGCACGGCCGTGTAGTACGTGGTGCCCGCCTCGAGCAGCGCGGCCGCAGCGGCCAGCAGCTCCGCGTGCGTCATCTCGTCCTCGCGGCGGGCCGCCCAGGCCGCCACCTGCGCGGCGTAGAGCGGGTGGCCGCGCTCGCGCCAGCCGCGCACCCCGGTGTGCGCCTCCCCGCGCGCCAGCCACACGAGGGCCCGCGGCGTCGCGGCCAGCATCCGCGCGAAGGCCCCGTTGGCGAAGAAGTAGTAGGCGTAGCCGTTCACCGTCAGGAAGCGGATGTCGTCGTCGAAGGGGCTGCCGCCGAGGGCCTGGTCGACCAGCGCCCGCAGCGACCGCGGCACGGCCACCCCGGCGAGGTCGGCGAACAGGGGCGTCAGCGGGTCGGGCAGCTGCTCGACGATGCTCGCCCGCCAGTACGTGCCCCCGCGGACCGGCACGGCCCAGTCGGTGGGCACGTCCCCCGTCGGCGCGGGCAGCGCCGTGATCGGGCGGGCCTGCAGCAGCACGAGCGCCCCAGCGGTGTCGCGCGCCCACTCGACGTCGACCGGGACGCCGACGTGCTCCTGCACCCGCCGGCCCAGCTCGGCCAGGGCCAGCGCCTCGGCGTCGGTCAGCACGGCGCGGTGGCGCAGGTGGTCGGGCACGGGGTCCTCGGTCGTCCCGCCGTCCCCGGAGCCGCGGGCGCGCGTGAGGACCTGCTTGTCCGCCGTCGTCCTGCTCACCACCGCTCTGCGGGCGGTGTCGACGACGACGACGTCAGTGCTCACCGTCCCCGACACCACGGCCTCGCCCAGCCCCCACGCCGCGCTGATGACCGCGCGGTGGCGCTGGCCGGTGCTCGGGTCCGCGGTGAAGAGGACGCCGGCGGCGTCGGCGCCGACCATGTGCTGCACCAGCACCGCGAGCGCGAGACGCCCGCTCTGCTGGTGGTGGGCGCGGTAGTCGATGGCGCGGGAGGTCCACAGCGACGCCCAGCAGTCGCGGACGGCCGCGAGCAGCGCCTCCTCCGTGCGGACGTCGAGGTAGGTGTCCTGCTGACCCGCGGAGCTGGCAGCGGCGAGGTCCTCCGAGGTCGCCGAGGAGCGCACGGCGACCGGTGGCGAGCCCAGGTCGCGCCAGGCGCCCACGACGGCGTAGGCCAGGTCGGCGGGAACGGGCGCGGTGGTGAAGAGGGCGCGGACGTCGTCGGAGGCTGCTGGACCGCGCGCTGCGACGAGCCGGCTGATCTGCGCCTCGATGCCCGCTCCGGCCACGAGCTCCTCGTAGGCGTCGGTCAGCACCACGAAGCCGGGCGGCACGGGGAAGCCCGCCGCGAGCAGGTCGCCGAGCGTGGCCGCCTTGCCACCAGCAGCGGCGGTGTCGACGCCCGTGCGACGCAGGTCGCGCAGCGGCACCACCCGGGCCGCCGCCGCTGCTGCTGCCGAGCGCGCCGACGAGGAGGACCCGTTCACGGGAACCGGTCTACTCCTGCGGTGGCGCCTCGACGAGTCCCCCCGGACGGACCGCGTGCTGCGGCAGCCGGCGCCCCACGAGCGGGATGACCGCGGCGCCCAGCGCTGCGGCCGCACCGACCACCAGCCACGGCAGCCACAGGCCGACCGCCATCGCCGAGACCAGCAGCGGCGCGAGCAGCCCCGCCGCCGTGAAGGCGTACTGGAACGCCGCCAGGTGCCGCCCGCGGGAGGCCTGCGGGGCCGCGGCCTCCGCGAGCGCGTTGACGCGCGAGCCGAACAGCAGGCTCCCGCCGGCCAGCAGCACCATCGACGCCAGCACCCACGGGCCCACCCAGCTGGCGGGCAGCCAGATCGACACTGCGGAGAGAGCCGCCCAGGCCGTCAGGCAGGAGCCGCCGAGGGCCATGGAGGTGGTGCGCGGCCAGTGCCCGGTGAGGCGGACCACCGTGACCGTGAGCAGCGACGTGGCGGTGAGCGCGGTGATGCCGGCGCCGGCCGCCCACTCCGAGCCGGGGGCGAGCTCGCGCAGGTACACGGCCATGCCCACCAGCAGGAAGTCGCTGGGCAGTGCCAGCAGGGCGGTCACCGCGATGAGCGCGAGGTAGGGCCGGTTGGTCAGCACCGAGGGCGGTGTCCGCGAGACCGGAGCGCTGTCGGACAGGGCTCCGGTCTCCGGCCCCGCTCCCGGCTGGGCGTCGTCGGTGGCGGCGGTCGTGGCGGCGGTCGTGGCGGCGGCCGTGGCGGCAGCGTGGTGACGGACCGGGTGCACGAACGCCAGCAGGAGCCCCGCGCAGAGCACGAACGAGGCGGCGTCCAGCGCGAGCGCCCCGCGCAGCACGGGCGCGTCGGCCCCGTCGAACCGCGAGAGGAGCACCGCGGCGACGAGCGCCCCGACCCCGAACGCCGTCGACCTCACCACCTCCACCCCCGCGAAGGTCCGGTCCTTGGGCCCCTCGGGCGCGACGTCGGCGATGAGGGCGAAGACCGAGGAGTAGAAGGTCTGCGTCCCTGCGGCCACGAGCGCGGCGGCCAGCAGCACGGCGCCGGGGCCGTCGGCCAGCAGGTACACCAGCACGCCCGCGGCCTGCAGGGCCTGGCTGGCGACGACGACGACCTTCGGCCCGACGCGGTCCACGAGGCCTCCGGCCAGAGGTGGCGCGAGCAGCCCCACCACCGTGCCGGCGGTGACGAGCAGGCCGGCTGTGCCCAGCGGCACACCGACGACGGTGGTGGTGTAGACGAGCACCAGTGGCAGCACCAGCCCCGAGCCGAGGTTGTCGACCCCGAGCGCCACGAGCAGCGCCCGCCGGCTCCGCGCCGCGCGTCGGGCGGCTGCGGTGGTCGAGGGTGCGGCGGCGTCGCTCACCTCAGCGACGCTACGGACCACCCCAGCCGGTCAAGCGCCCTTCGAGCAGACCTCCACAACTCCCGCACGATCATGCACGTCCGCGCCTCGTCCCGGCGCGGTGTCGCGACGCCGCGGGGGACGTGGGACGAGGGGTGTCAGGCAGCGGCGGCAGGACGAGCCGCGAGGGTGGCGAAGAGCTGGTCCGTCTTCGAGGCGACCAGCGCCATCTCGAGGCCGGCCCCCGTCGTCGTCGTCAGCGGCACCAGGCGCGTGCCCGGCTTCACCCCGAGCACGTCCTTGAAACCGGCCTCCCGCTCACCGGCGAGGTCGACGTCGGCGATGGTCACCGTCACCGGTCGCCCCGGCAGGAACCGCAGTCCGACGAGGCAGGGGCGCAGCGTGAGCTGGCCGGGCTCGACCACGAGGCGGCCGAAGCGCCACCGTCGCGTGACACCGGGCGCCTCGCCCGACACCAGGCGCAGCCCGCCGTCGAGGGCCCACCGCTCCGCGCCAGCCGTGCCTCGGCGCCGACCCGCCTGGTTCATGCGGTAGCGGAAGACCCAGACGGAGATGCAGAAGGCCGGCAGTCCGACCAGGACCAGCACGAAGAAGAGGGAATCGCTCACGCCGACCTCCGAAGACAGCGGCGCAGGAGATCCACACCGAGGCCCCCGGATCGTGGAGGGTGCGCCCGTGGCTCGACAAGGCTGGACGGCTGGAGTGCTCGCCCGTCCCGGCGCCGGGTGGTCCAGGCGGGTGAAGCGCGGCCGGTCGCGTCACCAGGCGACACCGTCGCAGGCAGGCGATCTGCTGGGCCCGGACCCCGTCACGGTGGCCCAGCTGGTGTCCGTGCCCGCCGCGTCGCGAGGTGTGAGCCACCCGTGGGAACTGCTGGCACGGTCACGCGCGGACGTCGAGGCCGTCGTCGTCAGCGCCCGAGGACCGGCTGCGCGCCGCCGCACCGACGTCGAAGCGCGTGACCGCCTCTCGCGAGTGGCGCCCGGCGGCGGTGCCGTCCACCGCCTGCTGGCCACCGGCGTCCGCCAGCTCCTGGCCAGCTGGTAGGCGGCGTACGCGTCGTGGAGAGCCAGAGAGGCGGGAGCTGCGACCTCGCGCCGAGCGCGCCCGTCGCGGTCGGCATCCGCAGGTTGGCCCTCCTCCGCTGGCACAGCGGAGACCGCCGCGCCCTGGCCGGGCACACCCGGGACGTCCGTCGGGCCCGGCCCGTCCCTCTTCCCGCCGCCGTGGTCGCCTGCGGGGTGGAGCGGGCGTCCGGGCCCGCCGGTCGCTGACACGGACGTGGTCGCCTCCGAGGGAGAGGGCGCGGAGGCAGGTGCGGCAGGATGCCGTGCCGAGGCCCCGCTCCCCCGCCCTCCGCCGACCCACCCGTGATCGAGGCAGCCCCATGACCAGCTCCCCCGTGCCGCCCGAGCTGGCGGACCTGCGCCGCAGCATCGACAACCTCGACGCGGCGCTCGTGCACACCCTCGCTGAGAGGTTCCGGTGCACCAAGGCCGTCGGTGAGCTCAAGGCGCGCCTGGAGCTGCCCGCGGCCGACCCCGCCCGCGAGAAGCGGCAGGTCGCCAGGCTGCGCGAGCTCGCCACCGAGTCGGGGCTCGACGCCGACTTCGCGGAGAAGTTCCTCACCCTGGTCATCGAGGAGGTCATCCACCACCACGAGCGGATCAGCCAGTCGGAGGGGCGAGCACCAGCTCCTCGCTGACCGCCCGCGACACGCAGGGCATGAACCCACCGGCGCACTCGTCGTCGTCGAGCACGAGGTCGCGGTGGTGGGCCCGTCCGGCCACGAGCCGCAGCCTGCACGTGCCGCAGGTCCCGGCCTCGCAGTCGCCGTCGACGGGCAGGCCAGCCCGTCGCAGCGCCGTCAGCGCCGACGTGCCCGCCGGCACCTCGACGCGCTCGCCCGTCGGCTGCCACACCGCGGTGAACGGGGCACCGCCGACGTCGTCGGCGGAGACCCCGGCGAAGTCCTCGGTGTGCACGCGGCTCGGGCGCCAGTGCACCGTGAGCGCGCGGACCTCCTCCAGCAGGGAGGTGGGGCCGCAGCAGTAGACGCGGGCGTCGTCGTCGGGCTCGGCCAGCCACGGCCAGAGGTCGAGCCGTCCGCGCTCGGCGCTGTGGTGCACCACCGCCCCCTGCTCGCGCAGCTCCTCCAGCCACGGCGTCAGCTCGGGGCTCCGCGTCAGGAACAGCACGGTCACCTCGGCGTCCCCGCGAGCGCGCAGCTCGGCCGCCATGGCCCGCACCGGGGTGATGCCGATGCCGCCGGCGATGAGCACGTAGCGGCGTGCGGGCAGCAGCGGGAAGGCGTTGCGGGGCGGTGCGACGTCCAGCTCGTCGCCCACGCGCACGTCGTCGTGCAGGCTCACCGACCCGCCGCGTCCACCCTCCTCGCGCAGCACCCCGATGACGTACCGCGTCGGCGCGGGACCTCCTGCCTCGGCGAGGCTGTAGCTGCGACGGTGCCCGTTCGGCGCGGTGACGGTGACGTGCGCCCCCGCCGCGTAGCCCGGCAGGGCCGAGCCGTCCGGTGCCACGAGGGTGAGCAGGACGACGACGGGGGTCAGCTCCTCGCGGGCTGCCACCCGCAGGCGCAGCGGGGCGCGGACGTCAGGCAGCGATCTCACCCACCTCGAGCGCGTCGCCGGGCTGCAGGTGCCCGCCGTCGAGGACCTCGGCGTAGACGCCCATGAAGGTGTGGCCGTAGTGGGTGGCGAGCAGCCTCGGCACCGGGAGGTCCCGGGCGCCCGTGCCGGGCCGCACCTCGGTGGCGGCGCACCTGTCGGTGACGGACGTGCCGCGCAGCCGCACGCCGCCCAGGGTGAACTCGCGCCCGACCAGGACCAGCTCCTCCCAGGGCGACAGGCCCGCGAGGTGGACGTTGCCGCGGAAGCGCAGCGGGTCGACGTCGGTCCCGGCGCGGCGGGCCAGGTCCCCGACGGAGGCCAGGTTGATGAGGGAGACGAACTCCATGGCCCGGTCGGAGTCGGGCGCCATGTCGGTGAAGCGGCGACCCTCCTCGCGGGCGACCACGGGGGCGACTCCGTCGGGCAGGTCGAGCACGCGGGCGAAGAAGGCGGCGGCGTCACCGCGGCCGGCGTCGGTGGTGAGGTCCGCACTGAGCACCCGGCGGCCGCGCACGGACGCGGCGAGCACGCCGCTCTCGCCGTCGAGGTGGGTCTCCAACCCGGCGAGGCGTGCCTGGTCGACCAGCACGTAGTAGTTCGTCTTGGCGATGCCGTGGCCCAGGCCGGGCTCGTAGGCGCCGTCGGGCCGGGCGAGCGCGAACAGCCTGTCGAAGGGGAACGCCCGCCGCGGCTTCAGCTCCACGCCGCTCAGCGGCTGCGGGCTGAGCCCCTTCACCGGGTAGACGAACAACCCGTCGACCCGTCCACCGCTGCCTCCGCTCACCCGGCCATCCTCTCCCTCCCCCCAGGCTGGCGACGCAGGGTCAGGTACAACCGGTGGCCGGTCACCACCACCGCCACCCACAGCGCTCCGAGCAGGTACGCGACGAGCACGTCGGTGAGCCAGTGGTGGCCCAGGTAGACCCGGCTGGCACCCACCACCAGAGCGATCGCCACCGCGGCCACCACCACGAGCACCCGTGCCCACCGCGCGGCGAGCTGGCGGAGCAGCACGTAGGCGACCACGCCCGCGAAGGCCGTCGCGTTGAGGGTGTGTCCGCTCGGGAAGGAGGGGCTGTGCTCGTACGGGGGCACGGCGTCCACCAGGGGCGGACGGCTCCGGCCCACCACCAGCTTCCCGACCACGGTGAGCGCCAACGACCCGAGCATCGCGGACACCACCAGGCCCAGCGGCGTCCAGCGGCGCCTCACGAGTGCGAAGACCACCGCCGTGACGGCGGCCACGACCGTCATGCCCACCACGCCGGCGACGTCGCTGACCACCTGGGCGGTGGTGGTGAGGTCGGCGGTGCGGTGCTCGACGGTGAGCTGCAGCACGGGGTGGTCGACCGCGTCGACGCCGTCCCCGTCCACCACCGCCCGGTAGAGCCCGGCGCCGAGGACGACGACGAGCCCGTCGAGCAGCAGCCCGACCCCCAGCACGAGCGCCCACAGCTGGTGCGGCGCCAGCCGGTGAGCGGCGTGCTGAGCGATCCCGAGGAGGAGCCGCCCGCCGGCGCTGGGCCAGAGCGTGAGGTCACGTCCACCGATGCTGTCGGTGGGACGGCCCTCGTCGAGCAGCGCGGCGGCGGCGCGGTCGGTGGGGGGTGGCGCGTCAGGGGTGCTCATGGTCCTCTTCCGGCGCCCCCGGTCCGAGGGACGCGGGTGTCAGCGGGGCGGGTCCGCGCGCCACCGTGTCACGGACCGCCACGGCTCGCAGGGCGACCACCGGCGCGCCGATCTTGCCTGAATATTCCCACCACGGGAATACTCCGACTGTGCCGTCACTGACCGAACCCGCGTTCTGGGTCCTCACCGCGCTCGCCGAGGGACCCCACCACGGCTACGCCGTGCTCAAGCGGGTCGGAGACCTCTCCGGCGGCGAGACCAGCCTCCGCGTGACCACGCTGTACGCCACCCTCGAACGCCTCGAGCAGCAGCAGCTCATCGGGGTCGTGTCCGAGGAGGTGGTCGACGGGCGCGCCCGTCGCACCTACGAGATCACCCCCGAGGGGCGCGGCCTGCTCACCGCCGAGGCCGAGCGCCTCCTCGCGAGGGCCCGCGCAGCCCAGCGCCAGCTGCAGCCGGGGCCGCAGCTCGGACGCGCCCTGGGCACCACCTCGTGACCTCGTCCCGCCGCCCGTACGAGCGGCTGCTGCGCTGGTACCCGCGCGACTGGCGCGAGACCCACGGCGAGGTCTTCCTCGCCCTGCTGCAGGACGACGACGACGCCGCCGGTCGCACCCGACCCTCTCGGGCCGACGCGTGGTCGGCCCGTGTGCACGGCACCGCCGAGCACCTCACGCCCACCGCCGGGTGGGTGCTGGCCACCGCCGGTGCCGCCGCCTCACTGGTCTCCCTGGTCCTCGTCTTCGCCCAGCTCGGCGGTGATGGCGGCGGTGAGCCGCCGTCGACGGGGTGGGAGGTGCTGACCACGCCCACCGCACTGGCCCAGCTGCTCGCGACCGCGGCAGCGCCGGCCCTCATCAGCCTCGCCGCCGTGGCCCTCCTGCGGAGCGTGCACCTCCTGGGAGACCACAGCGCCGTGCTCGCAGGCGCCAGCGCCGTTGCGGCCTGGTGCCTCGCGGCACTGACCTCGGCGTCGTGGGGCGTGGGCTTCGAACGGGCCGACGCGGGACTGGCCCAGACCGCCTTCGGGGACGCCACGTGGCCGCTGTTCCTGGCCGCCACCGCGGTGGGGACCGTCACGGCCGCTGCGGTGTGGGACGGCGTGCTGTCGGTGGTCCCGACCCTGCGCGACGCCCGGAGGCGCCGCGGCCCTCGCGTGCTGGCGCGGCGCGCGCTCGCCGTCGTGCTCGCCGCGCCGACCGCCCTGTTCCTGGGGCTCGGGGCGGTCGCGCCCGGGTCCGCGTTCGTGGCGGGCGCCGCCCTCGCCGCTGCCTGCCTGGTGCGACGGCGAGACCCAGCACCTCGTTCGGTGCAACCGGCGCCACCTCAGCCGCCGCTCCCCCGCCGTCGTCGTCCACCTCTCGTGGCCGACGGACGCCGAGCCGCCGCGGCCGGCCAGCTCGCGGTGGCGGCGCTGGTGGTCGGGTCGGCGGCCACCGCTCACGCCCTGGGGGGCTTCGTCTGGCAGGACGCCCTGCTCGACGCGGGGCTCCCGCTCGCCGGGATGCGGCCCATGAACCTCGGCCTGGCGGTGGGCAGCGGCGCGACGGCGCTCGTGGTGGTCGCGGTGGCGCTGCTGCTCGCCCGTCAGCGCAGCCGTGCGGCGCGGTGGGTGACCGCGGGCGTCGTCGTCGCCGTCCTGCTGAGAGGCGTCGACGCGCTCCGAGGGCCGGAGTCGGGGGCCGAGCTCCTGTTCGCCGGCGGGGCGCTGCTCGGGCTGGTGGGCGCTGTGGTGCTGGCGCGCGTGCTGCCGGGGCGACCGGCGCTGCGGTGGACGACCGCAGGTGCGCTCGGGGTGGGGGTCGGTGTGGGCGCCGGCACGGGTGCGCTGGCCGTGGGCCCGCTGCTGGCACCGCTCGGGGCGGCCGTCGTGCTCGGGGCTCTGTTCGTGTCGGCGGCCCGCGCGCGCCGGTCGGTCCAGAGTGCCGACACCGGGCCGGCGCCCTCCAGGAGGTCCGCTTCCGCCTGAGCTCGCCGGTCCCCTGAGCCACCCCGTGCCCCTGGTCGCGGGGGCCGCTCCCGTGCTGTGATCAGCCGTGCCTCGTGCCGCAGTCCGTCGCGGGCCCGTCCGCGCCGTCGTCGTCCTCGTGGCCCTCGCCGCCGTCACCGGGCTGGCGGGCTGCCGTTCCGGCGGCACGGTGGTGGACCGGGTGGTGGTGTGCGCCGGGCCGACCGAGCAGCACCCCTCAGGCTCGCCGGTGGTCATCAGCCTTCGCCAGGGCGGGCGCGAGGTGGCGAGCGCCAGCACCTCCTACGGCGCGCTGGTGGCCGTGCTCGTGCCGTCAGCACCGACCGCCGTGTTCGTGGACGAGGTGCCGAGCGGGCAGGTCTCCTTCGGGGGGCCGGACGCGTCGGCGGACCCCGCCGCGCTGCCGCCGCCCGGCGACGCAGCGGTAGCCGCGGCGCGGGCGACGGACCCCGCGACGGTCCACGGGTACATCGGCATCACCGGTGTCGGCTGCCCGCCGGCGTCTGACCTCGGGCTCGGCTGACACCACGAGCCCCGGGCTCCCCTGTCAGACGTGGACGACGGGCGCGTCAGCGCCGGAGACCCTCGTGCCCTTCGGCACGGCGACCGCTGCGGCGACCGCCGCCAGCACGAGCAGGCCCGCCCCGCCCCAGAACACCACGGCGTAGCCGTCCACGAGGCGCTCCGGGGCCCCGGTGGTCCCGGCGACCGCTACGTAGACGGTGGTGAGCACAGCCAGCCCCACCGAACCCCCGAGCTGGTTGGCCGCCGTGACCGCCGCTGAGGCGGCGCCGGAGTCGCGGGCGTCCACACCGAGCAGGGCCACGTTCTGCAGCGGCACGAGCGTGAGGCCCATGCCCACGCCGAAGACGAGCAGGCCGGGCAGAACCTGCGTCCAGTAGCTGCCGCCGACGCTGACCTGGGTGAGCAGCCCGACGCCGAGCGCGCCGACGAGGGGACCCACGACGAGCTGCCGGCGGGGGCCGAGCCGGTCGAGCATGCGGGCGGCCTGCGGGACGGTCGCGGAGATGGCGATGGTGATGGGCAGGGTGCCCAGGCCCGCCAGCAGCGGGCTGAGCTGGAGCACCACCTGCAGGTGGAAGGTGAGGTACAGCAGCGCGCCGACCATCACGGCCCCCACGAGCGCCTGGACGGTGAGGGCTCCTGCGCGCACCCGGTCGGTGACCACGCGCAGCGGCAGCAGCGGGTTGGTGCTGCGGTGCTCGACCAGGACGAACAGCGCCAGGAGCGCCGTCCCCGCGACCACCAGGACCACGGCGAGCGCGGTCCGGGAGGAGTCCTCGAACGCCGTCAGCCCGTAGACGAGCAGCCCGAAGCCGGCGGTGACGGTCACCGCGCCGGGGACGTCGTAGCGGCGCTCCCCCGCGGCGCGGCTCTCCTGCAGCAGCAGCGCTCCGGCCACGACCCCGGCGATGACGAACGGCACGTTGACCAGCAGGCACCACCGCCAGGACAGCAGGTCGGTGAGCACACCGCCGCCGACCAGGCCCACCGCGGCACCCGCTCCCGAGACGGCGCCGAAGACGGCGAAGGCGCGGGTGCGCTCGGGGCCGCTGGGGAAGGTGACGGTGAGGATGGCCAGCGCCGCGGGCGCCATGAGCGCGGCGAAGACGCCCTGCCCGGCGCGGGCGAGGACCAGCTCGACGCCGGTGCCGGCGAGGCCGCCCCACACCGAGGCCGCACCGAACCCGACGAGCCCCGCGAGGAAGGTGCGCTTGCGCCCGGCGTAGTCCGCGATGCGGCCGCCGAGCAGCAGCAGCGCGCCGAACGCGAGGGCGTACGCCGTCACCACCCACTGGCGCGCGGAGTCCGACAGGCCCAGGTCGGCCTGGGCGTGCGGCAGCGCCACCCCGACGATCGTGCCGTCGAGGACCACGAGCAGCTGGGTGACGGAGGTGATGACGAGCACCCACGTCGCGTGGCCGCGGGCGGGGCCCCGACGGCCGCCCGCGGGCGGCGCGGGGTGAGCGGGAGGTTCGACCCGAGGGTCGGCGGAGGTGGGCACAGCGGCGCTCCTTCGAAGATCGAGGGTGCCGTCGGCGGGGTTTCCAGCCCGGACCGCCCCGGAGGGCGACCACTCCGGCACGACGCGGCCGGACGATCAACGGAGGGGGTGCGGCCCGCCAGCTCTCCGCGAGCCGGGTCCGCACGCCGGTGCCCATGCTAACGGTCGATCTCCGCCGAGAGCGGCAGCCGCTCGCGAGGCGCTGGCGGGGGCGCGGTGGTTGGCTCGACGGATGCGCATCTTCTTCACCGGCGGCAGCGGCAAGGCCGGGCACCACGTGGCGCCCTACCTGGCCTCGCAGGGCCACCGGGTCACCAACGCCGACCTCGCCCCCCTGCGCCACGCGGACGTCCAGGACCTGCGGGTCGACCTCACCGACGCCGGCCAGGTCTACTCGGCGATGGCGGGCACCCCCACCGGCGCTGACCTCGACGGTCCTCGCCGCGACGCCGGGACCGCATCGGCCTACGACGCCGTCGTCCACTACGCCGCCATCCCCAGCGAGTTCCTCGCCCCGGACGCGACGACCTTCTCCACCAACATCGTCAGCACCTACAACGTGCTCGAGGCGGCGACGCGGCTCGGCATCCGCAAGGTGGTCTTCGCCTCCTCGGAGACCACCTACGGCATCTGCTTCGCCCAGGGCGAGCGCAAGCCGTTGTACGTGCCGGTGGACGAGGAGCACCCGGTGGTCCCGGAGGACTCCTACGCGATGTCCAAGGTGGCCGGCGAGGTGACGGCCCGGTCCTTCCAGGCCCGCTCCGGCGCCGACGTGTACGGCCTGCGGATCAACAACGTCATCGAGCCGCACGAGTACGAGGAGGAGTTCCCCGCGTTCCTGGCCGACCCGTCGCTGCGGCGGCGCAACGTCTTCGCCTACATCGACACCCGCGACCTGGGCCAGCTGACGCTGCGGGCGCTGCAGACCGACGGCCTGGGCTTCCAGGTGTTCAACGTCGCCAACGCCGACACCTCCGTGGCCGTCACCACGCAGGAGCTCGTCGAGCGCTTCTACGACGGCGTCGAGGTGCGCCGCGAGCTGGGCGCTCACGAGACGCTCTACAGCATCGACAAGGCCCGCGAGCTGCTCGGGTACTCCCCGGAGCACTCCTGGCGCGACGTGCTGGCGGACCCCCGCCGATGAGGACGACGACGCCGGCCGCGGCTGGTGCTGCGGCCCCGGCGGTGGCCGCGCCCCCGAGCCTCGACGTGCTGCGCGCCCTGCCGAAGGTCAGCCTCCACGACCACCTGGACGGCGCCCTGAGGCCCCAGACGATCATCGACCTCGCGCCGGGCGCGGGCCTGGACCTGCCGACCACCGACGCGGACGATCTCGCCGCCTGGTTCCTCGCGCAGTCCACCACCGGCTCCCTGGTGGACTACCTGCGCTCCTTCGACGTCAGCACCGCGGTGCTGCACACCGCGGAGAACCTCGAGCGGGTCGCCCGCGAGTACGTCCTCGACGTGGCAGCGGACGGCGTCGTCCACGGCGAGGTCCGCTGGGCGCCGGAGCTCATGGCGACCGCCGACCTCAGCCTCGACGAGGCGGTCGAGGCCGTCCACGCCGGGCTGCGGGCGGGTGCCGAGGAAGTGCGTCGCGCTGGCGGGCGCACCACGGTGACCCAGCTGCTGTGCGCGATGCGCCAGAACACCCGCTCGGTGGAGATCGCGCAGCTGGCGCTGCGCCACCGCGACCACGGGGTGGTCGGGTTCGACATCGCCGGTCCGGAGGCGGGCTTCCCGCCGAGCGACCACCGCGAGGCCTTCGAGCTGCTCGCGGCCCACCACCTGCCGGTGACCGTGCACGCCGGAGAGGCCGACGACCTGGCCAGCATCGACTCGGCGCTGCTGGACGGCCGGGCGCTGCGGCTGGGCCACGGCGTGCGCCTCGCGCTGGACGTCACGGACTCCCCCGATGGTCCGGTGCTCGGACCGACGGCGGCGTGGGTGCGCGACCGCGGGATCGCCCTGGAGACCAGCCCCACCTCGAACCTGCACACCGGAGCCGTGGCCGGGTGGGGCACCGAGATGGCCCACCACCCCTTCGACCTGCTCCGGCGCGCCGGCCTGGCCGTGACGGTCAACACCGACAACCGGCTCATGAGCGCCACCACGCTCACGGCGGACCTGGCCGCGCTGGTGGACGCCTTCGGCTACGACCTGTCCGACCTCGAGGCGTTCCAGGTCACGGCGGCTCGTGCGGTGTTCGCGCCCCAGGCGGAGCGGGAGGCGCTCGTCGGCGCCGTCCGAGACGGGTTCGCGGCGCTGCGGGAGGCGGCCTGACAGTGGCGGCCTGAGGGCGGCGGGGTGGGTCAGCAGCACGGGCTGGGTAGCGTCGCGGTGACCGCCCGCCCCGGCGAGCCCCACCCCGTCGCACCGCGTCCAGCGGCCAGGAGCCCCTCCCGTGATCCACCTCGACAGCCCCGACGACCCGCGCCTGGTCGACTACACCGGACTCACCGACGTCGCCCTCCGCCGCGTCCGCGAGCCCGCCGAGGGCCTGTTCATCGCCGAGTCGAGCCAGGTCATCCGCCGCGCTCTGCGCGCCGGGCACCGCCCGCGCTCCCTGCTCACGGCCCCGCGCTGGCTGCCCGACCTCACCGACGTCCTCACCGCCTGCGAGGAGGCCGGCGCTCAGGTGTTCGTGGCGGAGGAGCCCGTCCTGGAGGCCATCACCGGCTTCCACGTGCACCGCGGCGCCATCGCCTCCATGCACCGCCCGGCACTCGTGGCCGTGGCTGACCTCCTGCGCGACGCGCGAACCGTCGTCGTCCTGGAGGACATCGTCGACCACACGAACACCGGAGCGATCTTCAGGTCAGCGGCCGGTCTCGGCGTGGACGCTGTCCTCGTGACACCGCGGTGCGCCGACCCCCTCTACCGCCGCAGCGTCAGGGTGAGCATGGGCACCGTCTTCCAGGTGCCCTGGACCCGCATCGAGCCGTGGCCAGCCGGCATCGACCAGCTCAAGGACGCCGGCTTCTACGTGGCGGCCCTCGCCCTGTCCGACGACTCCGTGCCCCTGCAGGACTTCGCCGCGCGTCGCCCGGACAAGCTGGCGCTGATGCTCGGCACCGAGGGAGACGGGCTGACCCCTGCCAGCGTCGCCGCCGCCGACACCGTGGTGCGCATCCCCATGCACGGCGGTGTCGACTCCCTCAACGTCGCCGCCGCCAGCGCCGTCGCCTTCTGGGCCCTCGGCACTGACGCCACCACTCCCCCACCGGCATAGGCCGGCACCGCCGGGCTCGACCGGGCGCGAGGACGGGTCGAGCCACGCCCACGAGCCGGTGACCTCGAGTCGCGGCAGCACGGCGACGACCTGCCGCGGCGACGGCAGTGGACGCGACGGCTGGCCGACCTGCACGAGCCGTCGCCACGCTGGCCAGACCCAGCTGAGGATCCAGCTGTTCGGGGCCGAGTCGCCTCGCACTGGACCGCGCGCCGAAGCCATGGCCCATCGGGAGCCAGCATCGGATCTTCGTAGGGCGCCCGCTGGGTGAGACGGACCACCGGGCGGGGTATCCGTGCACCCGCAGGTCGGAGGTCCGAGTCTCGTGACGCACCGTCACAGGGTGCCCGGTGGACGGTCGTCAGCGAGACGCTGACCGCAAAGCGGTCCTCCAAGGCGCATCCATTGTTCTCAGGCTTTCAACAGCATCGAGTAGCCCCGGCTGCGCTGACGATGTGCCAAGACAACGACACACTTCCCACGTGGATCCCACCACCGTCGCCGACACCTTCGGGACGTACCGCCCCACCCAACAGACCACCCCCACCCAGCGACGCGTCCTGCGCTGGTGGAACAGGACCGTGCTGGCAGCTGCGACCATCTGGCTACTCGTACTCGTGCTGCGCAACGACCTCGGTGCCGCACTCCCAATCTTGGTTTGGATCGTGGTCGCCGCAGCAGTCAGCACCACCTGTCTCGCCCCGACTCTGACGGAGGCTCTCAACCCACTGGAGGATGAGAGTCATGGCGGCACCGAGGAAGTACCCCGATGAGCTGCGCGAGCGAGCGATCCGGATGGCGGTCGAAGCCCGCCGTGACCCAGCCACCCGCCCAGGCGCCCTGGCTCGCATCGGTGGACAGCTGGGCATCAACGCCGAGACGCTGAGGAACTGGGTCTCCCAGGCCGAGGTCGACGAGGGCCTGCGTTCGGGCACCACCACCGACGAAGCCCGCCGGATCGCTGAGCTGGAGCGGGAGAACCGCGAGCTGCGCCGGGCCAACGAGATCCTCAAGACCGCCTCAGCGTTTTTCGCCGCGGCGGAGCTCGACCGCCGACTGAAGTGATCGTCGCCTACATCGACGCCCACAAGGACCGCTTCGGGGTCGAGCCGATCTGCACGGTGCTCAGCGCTGCTGGCACGCAGGTCGCCCCGAGCACCTACTACGCCGCCCGTTCCCGGCGCCCCTCGATGAGGTCGGTCATCGATGCCGCTCGCACCGCGGCGATCCGCGCGGTGCACGAGGAGAACTACGGCGTGTACGGCTCCCGCAAGGTTCACGCCGAACTCCTCCGGCGCGGGCAGCCGATGGCCCGCTGCAGCGTGGAACGCTTGATGCGCGCCGCGGGGCTTCGGGGTGTGAGCAGGGCCAAGGGCCCCCGCACCACGATCCCGGGCACGGGGCCTGAGACCCGCGCGGACCTGGTGGAGCGGAAGTTCACAGCGCCGGCCCCGGACCGGCTGTGGGTCGCTGACATCACCTACTGCCGGACGTTCACCGGGTGGGTGTACGCGGCGTTCGTCATCGACGTCTTCAGCCGGCGAGTCGTCGGGTGGCAGGTGTCCACGAGCCTGCGCACCGACCTGGCCCTGGACGCCCTGGAGATGGGTCTGTGGACCCGCCAGCACGCCGGCCGCGACGTCGCCGGCGTCGTGGCGCACTCGGACAAGGGCGTGCAGTACGTCGCGATTCGCTACACCCAGCGTCTGGCCGAGGCCGGCGCTGTCGCGTCGGTGGGGAGCACCGGCGACTCGTATGACAACGCTCTGGCCGAGGCGTTCAACTCCCTGTTCAAGGCCGAGCTGGTCCGTCACCGGGGCCTGTGGAAGGGCATCGAGGATCTGGAGATCGCGGTGGCGGAGTACGTGGACTGGTTCAACCACCGGCGCCTGCACGGCGAGCTGGGCCTGGTCCCGCCGGTGGAGTTCGAGGCCGGCTACTACGCCAGCACCGCTGGCATCAGCGTCCCAGCTACCGTCGAGGCGTTAGTTCCGAGTCTCTGACAGACACGGGGCGAGACAGACTGTTGCCTCGTCCGGCTGACCATCCTGAGTGAGTCATGGCGCTAGCCGGCGACCGGATCGCGAAGCAGCAGCGCGTCTCCGCCAAGCCAACATCAACAAGCGCATACGGTCGTGGGATGCCGAGCATCAGCGCCGATGGATGGGTCCTGCTCATCCGCGAGGCGGTCGCTTTCCTCGTACCGCTCGCCATCGTCCTCCTCGGCCTCTACGCCGCGGTGCGGTTCGGAGTCAAGCACGGGATGCGAGACAGTCGGCGCGAAAGCAGGACGGGCAACGCTGGTCGGACCGCTGCTGAAGCGCTTGAGTTGCCCGATCCACGTATGTGAGCCGCCCATTCCCAAACTCCCGACGGCCACGGCGTTCGCTGAGCGATCCCTTCTGCGACGGACGGCGGCCCGAGCATCGGGGCGTCGTGACGTGCTTCGAGGCGGACGGTCAGCGGTCCTCGTCCGACATGAATCCTGCTCCAGCGTCTGGGCGACATGACGACAGGCTCGTCGCCGCCACGGGCCTCGCACGCCACGATGAGCCGTGCGCCAGCCGTCCGAGCGCACCATCTGCGCGCCGGCTCGCCAGGCCAGGCCCGAGCCATCCGCGGACGGATCGGCGCGGGTCCTGATCGCCGAGGAGCATGGCGTGGCGTGGACGCAGCAACGGTGATGACCGCTGGCGTGCGCGGAGGCGACCACGACGGCTGGGAAGCCAGCTTCTGAGACGTCACGAAGCAGTTGCCACCAGTTCGCACAGCACCGGCTCACCGCATCACGTGATCGGCCCAGCGGTACCTACCCGGACGACCTCCTCCACGGGCATGGTCATCCCCTGATCGACGCCCACGAGACGGAACGGCAGACTGCTTCCGAAGAACAGGAACCGCTGGTGAGACTCGAAGTCGGATACCGGTACGAGCTGCACACCGTAGATGAACCCATCCACGGACGAGTCCAGGAGTACTGCGGCCGAATTCTCAGCTCCTGGGGGGCTGTGGCGTGGTACTTGGATTCCCCTATCAAGAAGATCAACGTGTCTCTGTGGCGGACGCAGCACACGACGTTCGACCACGTGAGCATGCGGCGGGTGACTGAGTGCGACGGCTTCGTGCACGTGCGGCTGTTCACCGACCGGGAGGACTTCCCGCTGGCCTCCGATGATGAGCTGATCCAGTTCCTGGGGGACCAGTTCATCGACGCCCATGAGATGGCGGAGCAGCACCTGTCACTGGAGCCAGGTACGTGGACATCGCTCCTGAGAGATCTGCAGAGCGCCGGGTGGCCCGCTACCTACGCTCTTGCGCCGAAGCAGTCCCGCAACCGGCGGTGGATCGCCGAAGCCGGCGGCACGGTGGAATGGCGTGGAAGCACCGTGTGGCTCCAGGTGAAGGATGCAAAGTCCGGGGAGGTGGCAGCAGAAAAGCGCTACAAGATCGGGGGCGACTGGCACTACCTTCGCGCTGCCGTGCGGAAACTCCAGTGGGTTGACGGCGTCGCGCGCCTTGAGCCCTTGCGGCGGCTGGGTCTGATGATGGGTCGAGTCCTGGAGATCGACATGCGCTCCAAGTGACCGAAGGACACCCCCGCAGGAGAAGTGGGACCAGCTGTGCGGCGTCGTGTTCGCTGCCATGACGATGTCATGGGCTGGCTCATCGCGTTTCAGGGAGCGGGAGCGGCCTGAACCTGCCCACCTCCTGCAGGGAGTGGGCGATGGAGTTCTCCAGGTTTCGAAATCCGTATGCTGAGTTCCACGGAAGTCCAGCCAGCCGTCGACCGCCTCGATCGGCCCGCTGCTCGTGCCAGGCCGGTAGAGAGTCTCCTTCGCCGTCGGGCCAGACAAGACGCCGCCTTGTCGACGGCCATCTGGGACGAGCGGCATCTCTAGGAGCTCGCACCGTTGCGACCTTGGCTGCCTCTGCCTTGACCCGGGCGTGCCACAATTTCGTCACGGTCGACTGGAGGCGTCCTGAATTTTAGGTCGATCAATACTCGACCGATACACAGCCATCAGGCCACCAGATTGACTCAAGAAGGCAATCAGTGCTGACAGCGTTACCCAAAGCGGCGACGGCACAAAGCGGCTCACGACGAAAAGGGTTTCTAGGGCGGCTAAAGCTCCGGGCAGCAGAACGAACCACACAAGTCTCCGACGTCCCTGAAACAATCTGGCAGATCCTCGAGTTATCAGTAAGCACGCGACAATGTTGACCAAGCCACCGACAGCGCCAAGACCAGCGGCAAAGAATAGAATCCAGCCGGTATACGCTTGATTAGTCGGAGAACCCGAAACCAGGACACCAGCGAGCATGAGGCCACCCAAGCATCCAATGGCAGGGCCCGCAGCGAGGAGCCGGGCGATGGCGCGGAAATCGACGATTCGCTGCATGTTTCCATCCTATCGGAGGTGGCCTGGCTCACTCGCATTGAGTGAGCCAGCCCTCACGCCGGTCAGTACTTTCCGTAAATCCCGGTCATGTTGGCGCTTTCACAGGCCGAGGCAACCAAGCAAGCGAGGGAAGCATAACGCCGCTGGTAGACTGTCGCCCACGAAGATCCCCTTGAGATGTACACCTCATGATCGGGCATCTGACGGTGACTTCCGGTCTGGATCGACCAGGTCCCAGAATTAGTCACATGAATGACGAAAGAAGAATTGATCCCGTTCGGGATCCCCGTGCAAAACGGATCGGTGGCGCGCGCGATGAAGCGGATGTCCACTGCACTCGCGGTACTCGCCGTCAGCCTCTCAACCGACATGCCACTCGCAGAGGCGGTCTTCTCAGCGAGCAGCTTCCCTGCCGAGTCGTAGACGTGCGTCGTTCCCATGCTGATGTTCTTTGAGACAGATCCGCCCGAGTTCCAGTTAATCACCGCCCCCTCTCGAGTCCGATACGGGTAAGCGCTGGGACCAAAACCACGATTGTCTCCACCGAAGTAGTACTTGGCGGGCCCGGTCAGAGGAACGGGATTATTGTACTGGCCGCACCCTGCGGGCGGACCAGGAATCTTATCTTGTTCAATGAAGGTCTGATACTGGATATTGGTCGTTGAGATTGCGGCGAGTGCCGATGCCCGTGCACTAGCATCCGCCTGCAAGCTTGACGTGGAGGTGCCGCTCTTGCCGGGCACAGCAACGGACGCGCCCCAAGTGCGCGCATCGATGGTGCTGTCCGCAGAGGGTAGAATGGATTCGACCCGGTACTCGTGCACCTCCCCCGGCTTGACGGCGACGTCTTTGTAGCTCGTGGAAGAGGTAATTCCAATCTGCTTGTCATCCCGAACAACTCGATATTGCGTAATGCCGACTACGGAAGCCCAAGACAGATTCACCGCGGTCGGAGTGGCAGCAGTCAAGAACTGCGAGCTGGCATCGCCTCCTGTTGCGGTCAAGTCAGCGACCGCCTTCTGTCCAGCTGAATTTTCAATCAGTCTCACATCAACTTTCGGCGCCGAAGTGCGGGCCGAAGTATCTAGCGTTGAAGCATTCGGGGCCGGCTGTGCGTATTTGCCGGCCGCGAGATCAGCGAGTGTAAAATCGGCGGCTGTGGACGAGCTCTGAGGGGCCGCAGCAACTGCTTGCATCGGAATGCTCAGCGCTGCACATGTCGCCAGAACAACTGCAATCGTCGAGCTGCGAGCGACCCTTCGCCTTGGCCGAGATGGAAGTGTCGCAACCAGCGTATTTCCCTTCGCGTTTCGCATGGGCGAGCGCGCATCCGTCACAATTCCTCCAGTTTAGACAAGGGATGCCAAGTAAACCGGGGGAGAACGTGCTTGCGCACCGAAAAGCTCCCGGCTGTCCGCAAGCCTCACCGTGGAGGCTCGCTAAGACCAGCGGCTTTACTATGCCATTACTGAAGATCATCCTTAGGACTGCAGGTGATCACTCTTGGAACTGGGCATCGCCCCGCGCCGTCATACTGTGGATGGATGTGGAGGACGTCAGCAATACCGTACGGAGCCCTGCAGACTGCCCTTGCTGCCTCAGCGCACCCGAGAATGCATGTCGAGGCCCTCAAGGGATGGCAATTTTCATGCCAGCCATCTAAAGGACCTCGACCTGCTTGACGCTAGCTTCGACGACCCCAACTTGACCACGTTCACCGGTAGCGACGCCTCCGGCCTGCGCATCACCGTCCAGCGCCTCGAACCGGGTCGGGACGTCCTGGCCTGCTGCCTCGCGCATGACGACGCCACACCCGCCGCGGTGACCGCGACGTCATAGTTGTTATCGACCTGACCCCCGTTCGCGACGGAACCGGCCCCGTACGCCTGCTCGACATGGGCGAAGGCCGATCTAGGGCGGCGTCTACCGCGTGGCTAGCAGCGCGCCTCCAGCCATGGTGCGACGGCACCGAGATCGTGGCCATGAACGGGTTCATTGACTTCGCGAGCCTCACCACCGAGCTACCCGAGCCGACCCCGTGATGGACTCCTTCTAGCTTGTCCTGGCGATCTTCCCCGGGTGTAGTTCACCCTGGAGTGATGTCCGACGCCATGAAGTCACCGACCAGGCCTGAGCAGCCATCGAACCCCTCATGCCCGCCGCCGGACGACGCAACGGACGCTGGAGAGACCACCGCCAGGTCCTGAACGCCATCATCTGGAAGCTGACCACCGGCGCCCCCTGGCGCGACATCCCCGAGCGCTACGGCCCCTGGAAGACCGCCCACGAACGCCTGCGCCGCTGGGAAGCCGACGGCACCTGGGACAAGATCTTCTCCCACGTGCAGACCCACAACGACGGCGAACCCGTCGAGCTGGTCGTCCACGTGGACTCCACCAGCGTCCGCGCCCACCAGCACTCCGCCGGAGCGCGAAAAAGGGGGCGGCCGCGGTGCCCTACTGGCGTGCAGGGCAGCGCGCCTGCGCGGTCACGCTCGTTGAGGGTGAAGCCCTCGGGCGCTCCCGCGGCGGGCTGACCAGCAAGGTCCACCTCGCTGTGGACAACAAGGGCCGACCGCTGTCACTGACGATCACCGAGGGACAGGCCGGGGACAACCCCCAGCTGATGCCGCTGCTGGACGCGATCGCCCTCAAGACCGGCCGCCCCGGACGGCCCCGCAAGAGACCCGAGCACGTCGTCGCCGACCGCGCCTACGCCCACCCCGTCACCCGCAGGGCGCTGCGCCGGCGGGGCATCGCCCACACCATCCCGGAGAAGTCCGACCAGACCGCCCGCCGGGCCGCCAAGGGCAGCCGCGGTGGGCGCCCGCCGAACTTCGACCCGGCCAGGTACCGCGACCGCAACGTGGTAGAGCGCTGCTTCAACCGCCTCAACCAGCGCCGGGCACTGGCCACCCGCTACGCCAAGCGCGCCAGCCTCTACCGAGCCCTCGCGGTGATGCGGCTCGGGTGCCCGTCGCCGCCGCATGGCTTTGACCTGGTGCACCCCGGGTACAGCCCCGTAGGTGTTCGGGGTGCACCACTACGAAGAATCTCAGGCGCCGAGGCCGACGAGGCCAACGAGGCTTGGAGCCGACCGCGCTCGCTCACTGCACTTCACGGTCTTCTCCATAGAGATGGCGGCCTGGTTGCTGGCATACGCGGGGAGTTCCCGCGGGCGGACAGCGATGGTCAGCGTGCTGCTGACCGGTCGGGGATCCCCGAGTGCGGCGGGTCGCTGGGGCTCGACTGGGCCCCTCAGGACGGCTCCAACCGCCCGGTCGATGGTCCCTTCGTGCGACTGCTTGCCTTGGCGTGCCGGTGCACCCGAGCGCCGTCTGGGAGCAGCGCCTGATGCGGGACTCAAGTGCCGGTGCACGCCCGCCGATGATCGGGCGTGTCATCCACCGGCCGGGGCACCGGCCATCAGAGCTGGCGGCTCCCGGGTCTGCTGTCGCTGCCTGAGGACGTCTGGCGCACCCGCCACCGCTGGGTCACCACCGTCCTGCTCGCCCACCTGCCCCTGCTCGCGGGCTGGACCCTCTACCGGCACACCCCGCTGCTGGCCGCCGCGCCGCTGGCGATCCCCGCCGCGCTGTACCTGCTCGCCACCGCCGAGCAGCTCACCCGGGGCCGCCTCCGCGTGCATCGAGCGCTGGCCTCCTGCGCCGCCGCTGCCGGGCTCATGGCCTGCTCCTCCTACCTGGTCTCGGTCTCCGGGGGGTACATCGAGGCCCACTTCCACTTCTTCGTCATGGTCCCCGTCGTCGCTCTGTACGAGGCCTGGGCACCGTTCAGCATCGCCATCGCCTGGGTGCTGCTCGAGCACGGCCTGGTCGGGACCCTGTGGCCACACCACGTCTACGGGCACAACCACGAGCACATGGCCCACCCCTGGCGCTTCGCTGGGGTGCACGCCGCCTTCTTCGCCGCCGCCTGCACCGGGTCCCTGACCGCCTGGACACTGGCGGAGCGCGCCCGCGCCGTCCAAGCCGACCTGGTCGAGCAGCTGCGCCACCAGACGCTGCACGACGACCTCACCGGCCTGGCCAACCGCGCCCACCTGGCCCAGACCATGGACTCCGTTCTGGCCAGCGGCGCCTCGGTGGCCGTCCTGGCCCTGGATCTGGACCGCTTCAAGGAGGTCAACGACACCCTGGGCCACTCCGCCGGCGATGAGCTGCTGCGCGCGGTCTCCGCGCGCGCCGCCACCGGGGTTGAGCGGCCCGGGCTGCTGGTGCGCCTGGGCGGGGATGAGTTCGCGGTGCTGCTGCCGGGCCTGGACGCCCAAGAGGCCCTGGCCGTCGCCCAGCGGCTCCGGATGACCATCGCGCGGACCACCTCGCTGCAGAACGTGGAGCGGAACAGCTCGGCTGGCACCTCACCTGGAGAGGCGTCCCTTCCGGCCCGCACGATTGCGGTCAGCATCGACGTCAGCATCGGCATCGCCCACCGCCCCGCCCTCCCTACCGGTGCCAGCGGAGCCCTGGGCCCTGCTCAGCGGGCTCAAGTCGCCGATGAGCTGCTGCGCGAAGCCGATGTAGCCATGTACACCGCCAAGCGCTCCGGGTCGGGCACCGCGCTGTACGAGGCCGCCACCGACTCCTACACCGCCTGCCACCTGGCGACGCTGACCGACTTCCGCCGCGCCCTGGACGCCGACGACCAGATCGTGGTGCACCTGCAGCCCAAGGTCGCCATCACCAACGGCCAGCTGCTGGGAGTGGAGGCTCTGGCGAGGTGGAACCACCCCGTGCGCGGACTGCTGGCGCCGTCGGAGTTCATCGCGATGGCCACCAGCGCGGAGCTGTCCGCGCCGTTCACGACCAAGGTGCTCACCGAGGCGCTCTTCGCCTGCCGGTCGTGGCTGCGCCGCGGCTACCGGGTACCGGTCTCAGTCAACATCACCGCGCACTGCCTGGTGCGTCCGTCGTTCGCCTTCGAGGTCGCTGACCTGCTGGCCCGCCAGCGCGTCCCGGCAGACCTGCTGTGCCTGGAGATCACTGAAGACACCCTGGTGGCTGACCCGACAGCAGCAGCGCAGGTGCTGGCCGCTCTCAGGGCGACCGGGGTCCGCACCTCGATCGACGACTTCGGGACGGGCTACTCCTCGCTGTCCTACCTGCGCCAGCTGCCTGTGGACGAGCTCAAGATCGACCGCTCGTTCGTGCTAGCACTCTTCCCCCACGGTTCGGACGAGCCAGCTGATGACGCGCTGGTGGCCACGATCGTGGACATGGGCCATCGACTGGGGATGCACGTGGTCGCCGAGGGTGTCGAGCGCCGCGACGAGCTCGCTGTCCTGGCGGGACTGGGCTGCGACAGCGTGCAGGGCTACCTCTACTCCCCGCCCGTCCCAGCCGACCGCTTCCCCGTGGAGCTGCTACGCACCGCAGCACGCACCACCCCGTCGGCTGGCTACCAGGTCCTCACCTGACAGCAACCACCTGCCGCGTCGAACACCCCAACTACGGCGGGTGACGGCGCGCCATCAGCACCCGCAAGGAGCTTCGCGGCGTCCTGTGACCGTTCCGCTCCGAGACGAGACGGAACGCCGCGGTCGGTGCTGTGGGACGCCTCGAGACGTTTGGTGAAGCGGTGAAGTCATGTCCCGTGAAGTGGTGTAGATCCCGGAGCCGCTCCCGGTGATCCACACGTGGTCGTCTTCGTTGACGACGACGTAGCGATCAAGTTGAGCGGTCACCGCGCGATGGTCAGTGAGACCGGACTAGGGAACTCACGGATAGGACACAAGCGCGCGATGACCGAGGACCACTCTGCCCTGCTCGCGGAACTGCACGACACGAGCGAGAACGACCGGATCTGGCGCATCACCGAAGACGCCCTGCAAGAGCTCGTGGACCCCGAGGCCGCTCACGCCATCGGCGCCGCCCGCTACGAGCGCACCGAGGACCGCCTGGGCCACCGCAACGGCACCCGCCCCAAGACCTTGGCCACGACCGCCGGGGACCTGAACCTGCGCATCCCCAAGCTGCGCACCGGCTCCTTCTACCCGAGCCTGCTCGAGCGTCGGCGCCGCATCGACGTCGCGCTGTTCGCGGTGGTGGCCGAGGCCTACGTGCACGGCGTCAGCACTAGGAAGGTCGACGACCTCGTCGCGGCGCTGGGCGTGGCATCCGGGATCGGCAAGTCCGAGGTCTCCCGGATTTGAACCGACCTGGACACCGAGGTCGCCGCCTTCCGGGACCGGCCCCTGGGCGAGCAGACCTACCGGTACGTCTTCTTGGACGCCACCTACTGCAAGGCCCGGGTGAACCACCGCGTGGTGTCCCGGGCGGTGGCTATCGCCACCGGGGTGACCGCCGCAGGTCATCGTGAGGTCCTCGGTGTCGATGTCGGTGACAGTGAGGACGAGACGTTCTGGAAGGCGTTCCTGACGGGTCTGGAGCGCCGCGGGCCGGGCGGGGTGCAGCTGGTCATCAGTGACGCCCACAAGGGGCTGAAGAAGGCGATCGCGAAGTCGATGTCCGGCGCGAGCTGGCAAAGGTGCCGGGTGCACTTCGCGCGCGACCTGCTGGCCCATGTGGCCAAGGCCGACGGTGAAGTCGTCACCGCCTGGGGGCACCTCCCGCTTGCGGGGGACTACCGCACGGTGTTCGCCCAGCCGTCCGCTGCGGGCGTGATGAGCCAGTGGGACTCCGTCGCGAGCACGTTCCAGGCCACCCACCCCAAGGTCGCCGCGGTCATGGACGGCGCCCGCGAGGACGTGCTGGCCTTCACCGGCTTCCCGACCAGCCACTGGCAGAAGATCTGGTCGACCAACCCGTTGGAGCGGCTGAACAAGGAGGTCAAGCGGCGTACCGACGTGGTGGGGGTCTTCCCCAACGACGCCGCCCTGCTGCGGCTGACCAGCTGTGTGCTGATGGAGGCCCACGATGAGTGGGCCGCCGGTGAGCGGCGCTACCTGTCCGAGGCGTCGATGGCGGCGTTGACCGGGGAGAACGTCACGTCCTTGCCGGCCATCCCCAGCACCGTCACGGACAGCGTCAGCGGGATCGACACCGGAGCCGCTATGACGGCATGATCCCCACCGGCTGACCCCGCACGGTGAGAACGATCTGCACCACTGCAGGGGACGTGACCGGCATCCGGGCGTGCTCGGCCTGGCTGACGTCAGCCAGTGCGGCGGCTCAGCGTTCGACGATCGAGGTCTTGACCGTGACACCACCGGCCGACTGAGTGCGCAGCCAGGTACAAGCCCGATCCACTCCCTCAGCACTACCCGTCACCTCGAACGAGTCACCGTCTTGGACAGGCAGTGCGCGCGGGTCAGCAACATCGCCGGCGCTGTCCACGTCGAACTGCTGCATCGCGGCGTTCTCACAGGCCTCCACCGCCGCTGCGGCAGGCGCCTGAGACTCGCCCTGTGAGCAAGCGGTCAGCATCGTGGTCATCGCGGCGACAGCAACAGCGACCGCGACTGTCGCTCGTCGATCGCGCCGCAGACCGAGAGCAGGACTCTCACGGCCAGGCGCGGTAGTCGTGTCGTCAGCGCCCCGCGGCCTTCCGCTCTTCACGGCCTCATCATCTGAGCTGGGCTGGCAGTGAACTCCTCTCATGCGGCGACACGCCGCGCGGAGGTATGCCCGCTGAGCGGTCTGTCTGCGAGACATGACGTCCCTCCAGGCGGGGTGGTGCTGACTCGGGCGGCGGCTCGTCCTGGGCGGTGCGACCGGCCCTGGCGCCCGGCGAAGCCCACGACGGACGACGGGGCATGTCTGGGGACCTGTCCGGGTCAGCCGAGGTCGGTGATGAGGCTGACCGCGACGGCCACCAGGACGGTGCCGAACAGGTAGGACAGCAGGGCGTGGCCCAGGGCCACCTTGCGCATCGAGGTGTCGGTGATCTGGACGTCCGGCACCGCGTAGCTCATGCCGACGCCGAGCGCCGCATAGGCGAAGTCGCTGTACGCCGGCGGCTCCTGCTGGCCGAAGTCGATGCCGCCGTCACCACCGGTGTAGTACCAGCGCGCGTACTTGAAGGCGAACACCGTGCACACCAGTCCCCAGGACAGGACCACCACGACGACGCTGAGCACGACGGTGACGGCCCCGACGGCGTCGGAGGAGCCCGACCGCACGAGCCCCTCGACGACGGCCCCGAGGCTGATGACCGTGGCCCACAGCACGGTGGCGTCCGTCGACCGTGTCCGGCCCTCCTCCTCGGCCACCTGCTTGGTCCCCCGGGCGTCGCGCGGCCAGCACGTGCGCCACACCCACACCAGCAGGCCCCCTGCGGCGACGCACCACCCGAGCAGGAACGCCAGGCCGGGTGCTCCGACGACCGTGCTGAGGCCACCCACCACCGCGCCCGCACCCAGGCAGGTCACCAGGCGCCGCCACGACAGGACCTGCTGTCCGCGGACCGAGTCCGTCATGTCTGCTCCTCGCGCGCACCGGGGCCGCCGCGCTGGACCTCGCCTCCCCCACCGAAGCATCCGGCGGGTGCCGCAGACATCGGCAGACCTGCCGATGCGCCCACCCCCGCTGCGGGCGTGACATGGAGGAGCGCGACGTCGAGCACGGGCGCCGGCGCAGCAGGTGGAGAGGAGCCAGGCCATGAAGGCAGTCGTCTACGAGGGCCCGCGCCAGGTGAGCGTGAAGGAGGTCCCCGACGCGCGCATCGAGCGCCCCACCGACGTCTTGGTCCGCATCACGACGACGAACATCTGCGGCTCGGACCTGCACATGTACGAGGGCCGCACGGACTTCGAGACCGGGCGGTGGTTCGGGCACGAGAACATGGGCGAGGTGGTCGAGGTCGGCGCCGGCGTCGACAAGGTCAGGGTCGGTGACCGCGTCGTCCTGCCGTTCAACGTCGCCTGCGGCCACTGCAAGAACTGCGAGCACGGGCTGACCAACTACTGCCTGACCGCCCAGCCGGAGCCGAGCATGGCGGGTGCCGCGTACGGCTTCGCTGACATGGGCCCCTGGGCGGGCGGCCAGGCCGAGCTGCTGCGGGTGCCCTGGGGCGACTTCAACTGCCTGCGGCTGGGGGAGGACGCCGACGAGAAGGCCTCCGACTACGTGATGCTCGCCGACATCTGGCCCACCGGGTACCACGCGACCGAACTGGCTGGTGTCTCCCCGGGCGACCAGACGGTCATCTACGGCGCCGGCCCGGTCGGGCTGATGGCGGCGCTCTCGGCCACGGTCCGCGGCGCGAGCAAGGTCATGGTCGTCGACCGGCACCCGGACCGGCTGCGGCTGGCCGAGTCGATCGGTGCGATCGCCATCGACGACTCGACGGTGGACCCGGTGCAGGCGGTCCTGGAGCAGACGATGGGCCTGGGGGCCGACAACGGCTGCGAGTGCGTGGGCTACCAGGCGCACGACCCCTCCGGTGAGGAGCGCCCGAACGACACCATGAACAAGCTGGTCGCCTCGGTGCGCTTCACCGGGAAGATCGGCTCGATCGGCGTCTTCGTCCCGCAGGACCCCGGTGGTCCCGACGAGCTGGCCAAGAACGGGCAGATCGCCTTCGACTACGGCCAGTTCTGGTTCCGGGGCCAGCACATCGGCAGCGGCCAGGCGCCCGTCAAGAAGTACAACCGCCAGCTGCGCGACCTCATCGCCGCGGGCAAGGCCTCGCCGTCGTTCATCGTCAGCCACGAGCTGCCGCTGGACCAGGCCCCCGAGGCCTACCGGCACTTCGACGCCCGCGACGACGGCTGGACCAAGGTCGTCCTCAAGCCGGCGGGGGCCTGACGTGGCGGTCCAGGCCCCCCTCACCCGCTCTCTGCACGCGGTGCGATCGGTCCGGTCAGCCGCCGGCGGGTCGACGGGTCGCGCGAGCGGGAGGTCACGGGGGCTCGCCGGCTGGCTGGCCGTGACCGTGCTCCGCCCACCGGGTGAGATCGACGTCGAGCATCTCCCCGCACCGCTGGCCTCCCTGCGCGGCAGGATCGAGGTCTCCGTCCGCCCGGCCAGCCACGGCCGGGGCACCGAGCTCTCCGCCCGGCTCCTCGACGCACCTCCGGCCAGCAGGCTCGCCCGGCTGGGCGGGAGGGACGCCGAAGCGGACCTGCGCCGGGCGCTGCGCGAGACCAAGCAGCTCCTCGAGGTCGGGGAGGTGCTCGCCGTCGACCCCGCCCCGCACGGCGAGCGCAGCCGCACACCCGGGGGCTCGCTCATCGAGCGCTGGACGACAGCGGCTCCCAGGGCGGGTGTGCGGTGAAGGCCCTCACGTGGCGCGGCGTCAACGAGGTGGCGGTCGAAGACGTCCCCGAGCCGACCATCCTCAACGACCACGACGCGATCATCGAGGTGACCCTCAGCGCCACCTGCGGCTCGGACCTGCACCTGCTCGGTGGGTACATCCCGGCGATGCGCTCTGGTGACGTGCTCGGGCACGAGTTCATGGGCACGGTCGTCGAGGTCTGGCCCGGGGTCCGCGAGCGCCGGGTCGGGAAGCGCGTGGTGGTGGTCTCCTTCACCAGCTGCGGTCGCTGCTGGTACTGCCAGCAGGGGCTCTTCTCGCTGTGCGACAACGGCAACCCGAACCCGGGCATCACCGAGGCGCTGTGGGGGCAGGCGATCGGCGGCTGCTACGGCTACTCGCACGCCATGGGCGGCTACGCCGGCAGCCATGCGCGCTACATCCGGGTGCCCTACGCCGACCAGGGGGCCTTCCCGGTCCCCGACGGAGTCTCCGACGAGCGGGCGCTGTTCGCGTCGGACGCGGCACCGACCGGGTGGACCGGTGCCGACCAGGCCGGCGTCAAGGCCGGTGACACCGTCGCCGTGTGGGGTGCGGGCGGCGTGGGGCAGATGGCGGCGCGCGCGGCGGCGCTGATGGGCGCGGAGCGCGTCGTCGTCGTCGACAGGTACGCCAACCGCCTCGAGCAGGTCCGCACCCACATCGGCGCGGAGACCCTGGACTACTCGCAGGTGGACGTGCCCGCAGCGCTGCGCGAGATGACCGGGGGGCGCGGGCCGGACGTCTGCATCGAGGCGGTGGGCATGGAGGCGCACGCGAACGGGGTGGTGCACCTGGTCGACCAGGTCAAGCAGCAGCTGCGCCTGCAGACCGACCGTCCCGGGGCCGTGCGCGAGGCGATCTACGCGTGCCGCAAGGGCGGCACGGTCTTCACCCTCGGCGTCTTCGGCGGGTTCGTGGACTCCTTCCCCCTGGGGGCGGTGATGAACAAGGCGCTGACCCTGCGCGGCGCCCAGCAGCACGGGCACCGCTACATCCCCGAGATCCTGGAGCGGATGAGCCGGGACGAGGTGAGGACCGAGCACCTCGCCCCGCACGTGATGCCCCTGGAGGAGGGGCCGGCCGGCTACCGGATGTTCAAGGAGAAGGAGGACGGCTGCGTGCGCTCGGTGTTCCGCCTCGACGCATGAGCCGTCGCTGAGGGGCCAGTGGTGGGTGGTCGACGGGGACGTCTCGCCGACCACCCACCCCTGGCTCCTGCACCTCGTCAGACTGGCAGACGACGCGCCCGAGGGGTAGGAACGTCCGGGGGACGCGCCGGCCGGTCCAGCACGGGCGGAGACCCGGCGCTGCACGCCCTGTGCCCGGAGGAGCCTCGTGCTCGAGACGGCCACCCCGGAGCTGGCGGAAGCGGGCTCCTCCACCACGACGGTGCAGGAGCGCGCGCAGAACGTGCTCGACGCGCTGGCGCACCACGTGCCGCACGACGCTGCGTGGGTCGCCCCCGAGCACCCCACCAGGCAGCCGTGCGTCTCGCAGGCGAGCACCCACGACGACCGCAGCACCGCGGCCCCCCTGCCCGGGCCGACGGCGGCCCACGACGTCGACCTCACCCAGACCGACCGTCCCCGGCCGCCCCTGAGCCCGTCAGACCTGCCCCACCTGGCCGCCGAGCTGCTCGCCGTGGCCCTGGTCGACCACCACCACCACCGCCACACCGGGTTCGTCGCGCTGCTGCGCAGCTCCCGCCGACCACCCGAGGAGGCGGCACGGCGCGCCCTGCACCACCTCGTCCCCGTGCCAGCAGCTGGAGTCGACCCCCTGCGCCAGCTCGCCGCAGCGGCCCGCCTCCTCAGCGGCGCTCGGGCCGGGGCAGTGCTCTACCCGGGGGAGCAGCTCGGCGACCTCCCGGGCCTGCCGGCTGACGCGCTCCTCGCCCCCGGTTCGCCGCTGCTGCCGGTCACCCGCTCCTTCCTGACCGTCGGCCGCGCCTCCAGCTCCTTCCTGTGGCCGTGCGGGGGGCGGCACGCACCCGACGGGCACTCCCGCGTGACGGTCCTGGTGGACGAGCAGCAGTCCTCTGCGTCGGCGCTCGGGGCGGTGGTCCTCTCCCCCGCGACCGGGGACTGCCGAGGACTGACCGCCCGCGAGCTGGAGGTCGTCGGGCTGCTGGTGGAGGGCCTGTCGAACGCGCAGATCGCCCGCCGGCTCGTGCTGGCACCTGGGACGGTCGCCACGCACGTCGAGCACGTGCTGCACAAGCTCGACGCACCGAGCCGGACCCTGGCCGCCGTGCGGGCAGACCGCCAAGGGCTCTACGTGCCGGCGCCGCTGAGCGCACGACGCGACGCGGGCGACGGGCACCCGGGCGTGCTGCGGTGACTGCTGTGGCCGCGGGGGACCCCCCGCCGGCCGGCGCGATCACCGCACGGCGCACGGCGATCGACTACCTTCGGCGAGATCGCGGTGGCCGCTGTGGTGGCCGTGGCCCTCGCGGACGCGAGCTGCGCTCGGCCGAGGCGCGGGACAGGAGGGACAGCGCTGTGGAACCTCGCCCTGGGTCCGCGACCGCGCAGGCTGCTCCGCCGCTGTCGTCCCAGGAACGTGCAGCACCCGCCCCGGAGCTGCCGGCGGCTCCGCCCGCCGAGGTCCCAGACCCGACAGCGGGGGACGAGGTCTTCGACCGCTACGCCCGCCTGGTCACCGCTGTGCTCGGTGTGCCGGTGGGCCTGGTCAGCCTGGTCAGCACCACCGGCCAGGTCTTCCCGGGCGCCGTCGGCCTCCCCGAGCCCTGGCAGCAGACGCGCTGCACCGACCTGTCGCACTCCTTCTGCCAGCACGTGGTGGCCACCGACACCCCGCTCGTCGTCAGCGACGCCCGACAGGACCAGCGGCTGTCCGGCAACCTCGCCATCACCGACATCGGCGTCATCGCCTACGCCGGGTTCCCCCTGCACGACGCGGACGGGGTCGCGGTGGGCTCGCTGTGCGCCATCGACACCACCCCGCGCACGTGGAGCGCCCACGACCTGGCGGTGCTGTCCGACCTCGCCGCCACCGCGTCCAGCGAGCTGGTGCTGCGCCGCACCGTCACCGAGGCCGCCGCCGCCCGAGACTCCGAGCTGGCCGCCCTCGCGAAGGTCAGCGCCACCATCGAGTCGGTGGGCGCCCTGGGCCGCATCGCGCTGTCCCTCAGCGACGCGGAGAGCGTCGAGGAGCTGTCGGTCATCATGGCCGAGCAGGGCCAGGCGGCCCTGGGAGCTGACGGCGGCGCGGTCGCCGTCCCCGCCTCCGGCGATCCGGGGACGCTGGTGTCCTACATCTCCACGAGCCTGGGTGAGGACACCCGCGCGCAGTACAGCCACCTGCCCCTGGACGTCCAGCTGCCGGTCACCCGCGCCGCCCGGACCGCCACGCGGGTGCTCGTCCCCGACCTGGCCACCGCGAGGGCCTGCTCCTCGGCGATGGAGGAGGTGGTTCGCACCACCGGGTGCCAGGCGTGGGCCTCACTGCCGCTCCTCGCCCGCGGGCAGCTGCTGGGCGTGCTCAGCGTCGGGTGGCGCGAGGCCCAGGACTTCGGGACCGACCAGCTGGAGCTGCTGGAGACGTACGCCGGGCAGTGCGCCCAGGCCCTGCAGCGCCTCGCCGCCCGCGAGGCCGAGCGGGCCTCGACGCAGCAGGCCCGTGCGGCCGCTGCCGCCGAGAGGCTCAGCGCCCAGCGCCAGGCATCGCTGGTGGCCATCGCCCAGGCACTGGCCGGCGCCGAGCGGCACGAGGACGTCCTCGCGGTGCTCGACGCCCAGGGCAGCGCTCTGCTGGGGGCGTCAGGCTCCGGCTTGTGCCTGACCGAGCCCGGGGGCACGCACGTGCGCACCCTGGCGACCGCCAGCTTCGACGCCGACCTGCGCGCCCACGTCCAGCGGGTGCCGGCGGACTTCCCGATGCCGATCGTCCACACCGCGACCACCGGTACCGCCCACTACCTGGAGGACCTCGCCACCACGGTGGCCGCCTTCCCCGGCGCGCGTGACCTGTACACCGCCGCGGGGGTCCAGGCCTCGGTGTGCGTGCCGCTCACCGACCGGAGCGGGCTCCTGGGGTCGATGTCGATGGCCTTCCTCGAAGCCCGCACCTGGGACGTCCAGGAGCGAGAGCTGCTAGAGGCCTTCGCCGCGATGACGGGCCAGGCACTGGCCCGCATCGCCTCGCACGCCGCCGAGCAGACCGCGCTGGCCGCTGCCGCTGGCATCGCCGAGACGCTGCAGCGCTCGATGCTCACCCCTCCGCCGGAGCCCGACCACCTCGAGGTGGCGGTGCGCTACGCCGCCGCGGCGGACCACGCCGAGGTCGGCGGGGACTGGTACGACGCCTTCGTCACCGCCGAGGGTCTGACCAGCCTGGTCATCGGTGACGTCACCGGCCACGACATGGCCGCCGCCGCGGTGATGGGCCAGCTGCGCAACCTGGTCCGCGGGATCGCGTTCACGCTGGACCACTCCCCGGCACGGGTGCTGGCCGCCGTCGACCGCGCCGCTGCCGGCCTGGGCATCGACACGGTGGCCACCGCCGTCCTGGCCCAGGTCGAGCAGAGCCCCGAGCACCGGGCCGCGGGCACGCGGCTGCTGCGCTGGTCCAACGCCGGGCACGTGCCACCGCTGCTCATCGAGGCCGACGGCACCACCCGCTACCTGGAGCCGCCCTCGGACCTCGTGCTCGGCTGGGACCCGATGACCCAGCGCCACGACCACGAGGTGGTGCTGGCCCCGGGGATGACGGTGCTGCTCTACACCGACGGGCTCATCGAGCGCCGCGGGGTCAGCCTGGACCGCGGCATGGCGTGGTTGGCCCAGGCCGCCGCGGAGCTGGCCGGCGGGTCCACGGAGGAGCTGTGCGAGTCGCTGGTGGCGCTCGTGGGCGACCACCTGGACGACGACGTGGCGCTGCTGGCGCTGCGCGCCCACCGCGAGGACGCCCCCCGGCCTCGCGCAGCGGGGCCAGCTCGTGTCCCCGACGGGTTGGAGCGAGCACGGCGCGCCGCCCGCAGAGACCGCCTCTGAGGGCAGGGGGCGCAGACGCGTCCGAGAGCTCCACCAGGTGCTCTTCCACGACGCCGACGCCGTCACCGCCGGCGTCGTCGCGCGACCGCCGCGTCCTGGACGACGAGGACGGAGACCACCCGCCGCACGCTCGTGCAGCCCCTCACAGGTGCACGTCGACCGCCGGGTCTCCCTCGGCCCGTCCGTGGGTGCGGTGGGCGTGCTCGCTGCGGCGGCGGTCGAGCCGTCCGACCACCGGCGTGGCCAGCACCCCGTGAACCACCACCGACGTCGCCACCGCGAGCGCCACGACCGCCCACAGCGACTCGCCGGGGAAGTCACCGTGGCCCAGGGCGTACGCCAGGTAGTACAGCGAGCCGATGCCGCGCACGCCGAAGAACGCGATCACCGCCCGCTCGCGCCACCCGCCGTCGGTGCCGATCGTCGAGACCATCCCCACCAGGGGCCGGACCACGACGACCAGCAGCACCGCGACCAGCGCCAGCCGCCACGTCAGACCACCCAGGAGGCCGTCGCTCATCGCCGCCCCCAGGAGCAGCAGCAGCCACGCGGTGAGCATCCGCTCGGTCTGCTCCACGAAGCTGTGGGCCACCTGGTGCGCCCCGTGAGAGCGCTCGGCCGCGCGCAGCGTGACGGCGGCGACGAACACCGCCACGAAGCCGTAGCCGTGCAGCAGCTGCGCCGCCCCGTACGCGAGGAAGGTCACCGCCAGGGCGGTGAAGCCCTCCACCTGCTCGGACAGGCGCAGCGCCTCGACGCGGGAGCGGAAGAAGACCCGACCGAGCACCCACCCGGTGGCGATCCCCACCGCGACGCCGACGGCGAGGCGCAGCAGCAGGTCACCGAGCGCCCAGCCCCAGAGCCAGCTGCCCAGCGCGCCGCCGTGGGCGGCCAGAGCGACCGCGAGGTACACCCCCGGGAACGCCGCGCCGTCGTTCAGGCCGGCCTCGCTGGTGAGGGCGAACCTCACCTCGTCCTCGTCGGAGTCCTCGCTCGGCTCGGCCACCTGGACGTCGCCGGCGAGCACGGGGTCGGTGGGCGCCAGCGCCGACCCCAGCAGGACGGCGGCTGCCAGGGGCAGCCCGCCCAGAGCGCTGCCGGTGACGGCCACCAGGACGATCGTCAGCGGCATCGCCACCGCCAGGAGCCGCCACGTGGTCCGCCACCGGCGCCACCCGACGGGTCTGTCGATCGCCAGGCCCGCCCCCATCAGCGAGATGATCACGACGACCTCGGTGAGGTGCTCGGTCACCGCCTCGTGCTCGACCGGGTCGACCCGCGGCAGCCCGGGCAGGAACCCGATGAGCACCCCCAGGCCCAGGAAGGCCATCGGCAGGCTGAACGCCCGGCCCTGCAGCACACGGGGCAGCACCGCGGCCAGCAGGGCGCTGGCCCCGGCGAGGAGGAAGACGACGAAGGCGGTCACCGCGGGCCGGCCAGGGCCGGAGAGTGCGCAGCTGGAGGGGTCACGGGTGCGCTTTCGCAGGGAGCGGCCCGGACCGGCCGGTGCTTCTGCAGCCCTCGGGAGCCTCCTGACGCTAAGCGCGCTCGGCAGGTGGCGCGCGCTGGAGGGAGGACCTGTGACACCCGCCGAGGGGGTCTCGACCTCCTCGCGACTGCGCTCAACAGGGCGTTGCAGCGCTGGGCTGCCCGGATCGGGCACGGGCGCCTCAGGAGGAGGCGGCCTTCACCCAGCGGCGCCACTCGTCCTGCGGCACGTAGCCCCGGGAGGCCCAGAACTCACGTCCCACTCCGTTGTCCTCGAGCACCATGGCGCAGAAGCGCTGAGCTCCCAGGGCGCGCAGGCGCTGCTCCGCTCGGGCCAGGAGCAGGCCCCCGATGCCGCGTCCGCGGACGTCGGGGTCGACCGCCAACCGGTACAGGTTCGCGCGCCAGCCGTCCCACCCGGCGATGACGGTGCCGACGACCCGCCCGTCGAGCTCGGCGACGACCAGCGCCTCGGGGTCGCGCTCGACCAGACGGACGACGGCGTCCAGCTCGTCCGACGGTCGGGCGGCGTTCTCTCCCGCACGCGCCCAGAAGTCCAGCAGGACCCCGGCCTCGTCCGTGCGAGCGGCTCGCACCACGACGTCAGTCATGGCGTGATCCTCGCGGCCGGTCGTGCCGAGGTCCTCGGCGCACGAGCGCTCGTCGTCGTCCTCGTCACCACCAGCCGACCTGCGTGCCGAGGATGCGCAGCAGCGCCACCACCCCGAGCACCACGATGGCGCCGCGCAGGGCGTTCGGGGGGAGGCGCCGCCCGTAGCGCGCGCCGATGGCCCCTCCCACCAGTGACGACGCGGCGATGAGCGCCACCACGAGCCAGTCGATCGTCTCGGAGCCGAAGATGATGTAGAAGGCCGCCGAGACGACGTTGACCACCAGCGTGAGCACGTTCTTGAGGCCGTTGATGCGCTGCAGGGACTCGTCGAGGAGGCTGCCGAGCACCGCGATGAGCATGACGCCCTGCGCGGCGGTGAAGTAGCCGCCGTAGACGCCGATGAGGAGCGTGGCCAGCAGCGTCACCGCGACGAGCCAGCGGGAGGAGCGCACGGGGCCGGCGTCGGGACCGTGCTCCGCGGCGATCTGCGCGGCGCGGGCCTCGGTCCGGCGCCGCAGCCGGGCCTGCAGCCGCGGCTGCAGCACCACCAGCACGAGCGCCAGCACGATGAGCGCGGGCACCACGGTCTCGAAGGACGACTCCGGCAGCTGGAGCAGCAGCACCGCGCCGACCGCTCCGCCGACCGCTGAGGCCGGCAGCAGCAGCGCCAGCCGGCGCCCCTGCCCGCGCAGCTCGCGGCGGTAGCCCCACGCCCCGGAGACGCCCCCGGCCACGAGGCCGATGCCGTTGCTCACCGTGGCGACCAGCGGCGAGTACCCCAGCGCCACGAGCACGGGGAACGTCACGAGGGTGCCGGAGCCGACGACGGCGTTGATGGTCCCCGCCCACAGCCCGGCGAGCAGCACCAGGGAGATCTCGAGCCACGTCACGGGCGGCGACACTACGTGCCGCCTGAGGTGGTGGGCCGTCGGTGCCGGGCCCCACACTGTGCGCGTGGTGGGGGACCGCGTCGAGGACGTCGCTGCTGCGCCCGGGCTGCTCTCCCCCGAGCGCGCTGAAGCGCTGCTCGAGGCCCTGCCGAACGGGTTCGCCCTGCTCGACGCCGACTGGCGCTTCACCTGGGTCAACGCCGCGTCGGCGCGGCTGGCCGGCTCGACCCGCGAGGCGATGGTCGGGTCCGTCGTGTGGGACGTGCTGCCGGGGTCGCGCGGGTCCGCCGTCGAGGGCGCCTGGCGCACGGCGATGGCCCAGCAGCGCGAGACGGTGGTCGAGGTCCACGCGTCGGTCGACCCTCCCCTGTGGCTGGAGGTGAGGGCCTGGCCCGACGGCGACGGGCTGGCCACGAGCACCACCGACGTCACCGCGCGCCACCTCGACCGCGAGGCCGCCGAGCGCAGCTCGCGCCGCAACGGCCTGCTGACCCGGTCCGGCGCGGAGCTCGGGGGCGCCGTGGGCGTGCGGGAGGCCAGTGAGCGCCTCGCGCACCTCGTCGTGCCGGCGCTGGCCGACTGGTGCGTCGTCAGCGAGGTCGAGGGAGACGACCAGCTGCTGCGGGGCGCGGTCCGCACCGCCGGCTGGTGGCACCGCGACTCCCGCCGGCTCCCGCTGGTGGCCCGGCTGGCCCTGGAGACGTCTGCGGTCGTCGACCAGCCCCGGGCCAGCACCCCTGACGGCGCGCAGGCCGCCGCGCGCGAGGTGTTCCAGCCGCTGCTGCAGGGCCGCCCGGTGGTGCTCACCCGGGGAGCCGCCGACGTCATGGCCGCCGCGGTCACCGACCCCGGCGCGCGCGCCGCCATCGCCCAGCTCGACCCCTCGTCGCTGGTCGTCGTGCCGCTGCGCGGCCGGTACGGGCTCGTCGGGCTGCTCTCGTGCTACACCGACCAGGGCCGTCCAGCCCCGGACGCCGAGGACGTCGCGCTCATCACCGACCTCGCCCGCCGCGGCGGGCTGGCCGTGGAGTCGGCCCGGCTGCGCGACGAGCAGCAGCGCCTCGGAGAGGCGCTGCAGCGCTCCCTGCTCACCGCTCCCCCGCTGCTGCCGGGCTGCGAGGTGGCGGTGCGGTACGTGCCGGCCGCGCACAGCGCGCACGTGGGTGGCGACTGGTACGACGCCTTCGCCCAGCCCGCCGGCCCCGTGCTCGTCGTCGGCGACGTCGTGGGTCACGACAGCCGCGCGGCCGCCGACATGGGGCAGGTCCGCGGCATCCTGCGGGGCCTCGGCGTGGCCGACGACACCCCGCCCGCGGAGCTGCTGGCCCGCGTCGACACCGCCATGGCCAGCCTGGGCGTGGAGACCACGGCGACGGCGGTCGTGGCCCGGCTCGAGCGCGAGGCACAGCACCTGACCACCGGCGGAGCCGTCCTGCGCTGGTGCAGCGCCGGGCACCTGCCGCCCCTGGCGGTGGAGCCCGGGGGGCCGGCGCGGGTGCTGCCCGGCCGGTCAGGGCTGCTGCTGGGCATGGAGCAGCTCACCGGCGGGTCGGTGCGCAACGAGCACGTGGCCGAGCTGGCTCCGGGGTCGACGGTGCTCCTGTGCACCGACGGCCTCGTGGAGCGCCGCGGCACCGCTCTGGACGCCGGGCTGGAGCAGCTGCGCGCTGCGCTGGAGGCCTTCCGCGACCTCCCGCTCCAGCAGCTGTGCGACGCCGTGGTGCGCCGGCTGCTGCCGGCCCACCCCGAGGACGACGTCGCGCTGCTCGCCGTCCGGCTGCGCCCCGCGTGAGCGGGCGGCTCAGGCGGGGGGCGTCGTGAGCACCTCTGCGCCACCGGGCGTGATGAGGACGGTGTGCTCGCTGTGCGCTGTGCGGCAGCCGGTGGCGCTGCGCAGCGTCCAGCCGTCGTCGTCGGTGACCAGCTCGGCGGTGTCGACCATGGCCCACGGCTCCAGCGCCAGCAGCAGCCCCGGCCGGAGCTTGTAGCCCCGCCCGGGCTCACCGTGGTTGGCGACGTGCGGGTCCTGGTGCATGGTCGAGCCGACGCCGTGGCCGCCGAAGTCGAGGTTCACCGGGTAGCCCGCCGCGGTGAGGACGGTGCCGATGGCGTGGGAGACGTCCCCGACGCGAGCACCCGGTCGTGCGGCCTCGACGGCGGCCGCGAGCGCCCGCTGGGTGGCGTCGATGAGGGCGGTGTCCTCGGGGGTGGGCCGCTCCCCCACCACGAAGCTGATGGCGGCGTCGGCCACCACGCCGCGCAGCGAGAGCGCGAGGTCGAGGGAGACCAGGTCGCCGTCGACGAGGGCGCGGTCGTGCGGGAGGCCGTGCAGCACGGCGTCGTTGACGGAGGTGCACAGGTGGTGGCCGAACGGCCCGCGGCCGAAGGAGGGGGCGTAGTCGACGTAGCAGGAGACCGCGCCGGCCTCGCGCTGCATCTCACGGGTCCAGGCGTCCAGCTCGAGGAGGTTGGTGCCGGCGCGGGTGCGGGCGCGCAGCTCCGCGAGGATCCTCCCGACCAGCGCCCCGGCGGCCCGCGCGTGCGGCACCTGGGTGGCGTCCATGACCTCGATCACCGGTTCACGCTCATCACGAACGGGATACTAATACCGGTATAGCATTCACGCATGGTCCGGGTGCCCCTCACTCCTGACGAGCTGGAGCGCGGCCAGCGCCTGGGCGCGCTGCTGCGCGAGGCCCGCGGTGACCGCACGGTGCTCACCACCGCCCTCGACGCCGGCATCTCCCCCGAGACGCTGCGCAAGATCGAGACGGGGCGCATCGCCACCCCGGCCTTCCCCACCGTCGCCGCGGTCGCCGGTGTCCTGGGACTCTCCCTCGACGCGCTGTGGGCGCAGCTGTGCGACCACCCCGCACACCCCGCCCAGACCACCCAAGACGACGACGGCGAGCGCCTCGTCTCCTGACCGCCGCGCGCTACGGGGCGTGGGACCCGCGGTCGGCCTCCTGGGCCACCACGGCGTCGGCGTCCTTGAGCCGGTGCAGGCCGCTCACCGCTCGCGACGTGCGGGGGTTCTTCGCCAGCACCCCCTCGTGGCGAGCGGTGAACGCCCAGTACCCGCCGGTGAAGGGGCAGGCGTCCTCGCCGAGCCGCTTCTTCGGGTCGTAGGGGCACCGACCGCAGTAGTCCGACATCTTGTCGATGTACGCGCCGCCCGACCAGTACGGCTTGGTGGCCATCACCCCGCCGTCGGCGTGCTGGCTCATGCCCACCACGTTGGCGGCCATCACCCACGCGTAGCCGTCCACGAACCGCGTCTGGAACCAGTCGGTCATCTCCTGCGGGCTCCACCCGCGGGCCAGGGCGTACCCGCCGAGCACCATGAGGCGCGGGATGTGGTGCGCCCAGCCCTCCTCGCGCACGGTGCCGAGCACGTCGGACAGGCACGCGGCGCGCACCTCGCCCCTCGCGTCCAGGTCGGCGAACCACTCCGGCAGCGGCTCGGTGGCGCCGAGCTCGTTGCGCTGCCCGTAGTCCTCGCCGAGGTGCCAGTACAGGTGCCACACGTACTCGCGCCAGCCCACCACCTGGCGCACGAAGCCCTCCGTGCTCGCCAGGCGCGTCCCATGCTCGCGGTGGTGCGCCTCCGCGCGCTGGACCACCTCCACGGGGTGCACCAGGCCCAGGTTGAGCGGCACGGACAGGAAGGAGTGCGCCATCCACCGGTCGTCGGCCAGCATCGCGTCCTCGTAGGTGCCGAACGCCTCCAGCCGGTGCTCGAGGAAGTCGCGCAGCACGTGCAGCGCCTCCCGCTGCGTCACCGCGAAGCGGCGAGGGCCGTCCTCGCCGACGAACCGCACGCCCTCGTCGCGCGCCATCCGGTCCAGGTCCTCGCGGACCTGCGCGTCGACGTCGTCCTCGCGCGGCCACCACGGCTCGGGGACCCCGGCCACCTCGCGCAGGGTGCCCGTCCGCGGGGCCGGCTCGCGGTTGTCGTGGTCGTAGTTCCACTGGCCGCCCAGCGGCTCCCCGTCGCCCTCGAGCAGCAGGTGGTGGTAGCGCCTGACCTCGCGGTAGAAGTCCTCCATGAGCAGGCGCTTCTGGCCGGGCTCGCCGCGCCGTCCCGCCCAGTGGGCGAACTCGCCCTGGGTCACGGCCCACCCCCGGGCCGGGAGCACCCGCAGGGGCAGCAGGTCGGAGCTCCCAGCGCGCTCGACGTCGTCGTCGTGGCGACCGGACAGCGACCGCACGAAGCGGCGCGCGGCGTACGACGTCGGGTCGCTCACCGAGAGGCCGGCAGCGCGCTCCTCATCGGTGAGCTGCTCGGCGGCCTGCGCCAGGCCCTGGCGGTAGGTGGCCGCACGCACGTGCACCGCCTGCTCCCCGAGCTCGGCGGCGCGGTGGCGCATCGCGGACAGCACCAGGTGCGCCTTGCGGCGGTGGACGGTGCGGCGCGCGAAGACCCGCGTCGACTCCACGAGGACGGCCCGCTGGTGCGGGTCGTCGAGGAAGTGCGGGCCGAGCTGGTCGGCGAAGAGCCACCGGACGGTCTGGGGGGCGCGGTCCTCCGACACCCCCACAGCCGATCAGAGGAACAGGACCGCCGCCAGCCCGAGCGCGCAGCAGGCGACGACGACGCCCAGCAGGGCCGCGAACGCCGCGGCGCCCACCAGGCCCGCAGCGAGGGCTCCGGAAGCGAGGGCGGGCACCTGCTGGTCCGCGCCACCGGTCGCGGCGGCTGCGGCGGAGCGCCCGGCGCGCAGACCGGTCACGAGGAGCACCAGGGAGACCAGGGGGTTCACGTCGACCATCCCGTCGAGGAGGCGGAGGACCGAGGGGAAGGCGGCCCGTCCACCAGGGAGCCGACGACGAGCGGCTGGCGCAAGACGTGCGGGGCCGAGCGGGTGACCACGAGGTCGCCCGCTCGGCCCTGGGACCGGCGTGTCCTCCGGTCAGTGCTCGCCGCTCGGAGGCGCCGGCGGCGAAGGCGCCTCAGGGGCGGCCGGCGGCTGGGGAGCCTGGTGGGCGGTGCGCGGCGCAGCGGTGCCGCGGGTCTCCGGGGTGCTGCGCTCGGCCTCGCGCGTGGCCCCCTCAGCCTCCTGGCGGGCGGCGCGCAGCGCGATGGTGGGGTCCTCGAGCTGGGTGTCGCCGAACACGTCAGCTGCCGGCTCGGCGGCAGGACGCTCGCGCTTCGGGCGGACCTGGGCGGCCCATCCGGCGTCGGGGGCGCCGTCACGGCCGCCGAGCGCCGACCCGATGCCGCGCAGCGCCTCGGTGAGCTCGGCGGGGATGACCCAGGTGGTGTTGCCCTGGCCCTCGGCCAGCTTGGGCAGCGTCTGCAGGTACATGTAGGCGAGCAGGCCCGGGTCGGGCTCGCCGCGGTGGATCGCGTCGAAGACCTGCTGGATGGCGCGGGCCTCGCCCTGCGCCTTGAGGATCGCGGCCTGGGCCGCGCCCTCGGCACGCAGCACGGCGGACTGCTTCTCGCCCTCGGCGGTGAGGATCTGGCTCTGCTTGGAGCCCTCTGCGGTGAGGATGGCCGCGCGGCGGTTCCGCTCGGCGCGCATCTGCTGCTCCATGGAGTCCTGCACGGACGCCGGCGGGTCGATCGCCTTGAGCTCGACGCGGTTGACGCGGATGCCCCAGCGGCCGGTGGCTTCGTCGAGCACGCCGCGCAGCTGGCCGTTGATCTGGTCGCGGCTGGTGAGCGTCTGCTCGAGGTCGAGCGAGCCGATGACGTTGCGCAGCGTGGTGACGGTGAGCTGCTCGATGCCCTGGATGTAGTTGGCGATCTCGTAGACCGCCGCCCGCGGGTCGGTGGGCTGGAAGTAGATGACGGTGTCGATGTTCACCACGAGGTTGTCGGAGGTGATCACCGGCTGCGGCGGGAACGTCACCACCTGCTCGCGCAGGTCGACGCGGGCGCGCACCCTGTCGATGAAGGGGACCAGCACGTGCAGGCCCGCCTCGAGCGTGCGCGAGTACCGACCCAGGCGCTCCACGATGAGCGAGGACGCCTGGGGCACGATCCTCACCGCCCTGACCACCGTGATGACCACGAAGACCAGCAGCAGGACGAGGACGACGGTCAGCAGGAAGCCTGTGGGGTCCACGGGTCAGCCCTCCGGGGTGCGGGGTGCCGACGGCGCGGAGCCGGCGGCGGGGTCGCTGGGTGTCTGGGACGCGGAGGCGGCCGCCACGACAGCGGTGGCGCCGTCGATGGCGACGACGCGGACGGTGGTCCCCGCGGGGAAGCTGGCGCCGGGGACGTCGGTGCGCGCCGACCACTCCTCGCCGGCCAGCTTCACGCGGCCGCCCAGCTCGGTCACCTCTGCGACGACGCGGGCGGCGCGGCCCACGTTCGCCGCGGTGCCGGTGGCAGTGAAGCGGCCCTCCACCTTGAAGCGCTTGACGAGCACCGGCCGCACCACGGCGAGGCCGACGAGCGAGACGACGCTGGCGGTGATGGCCTGCACGGTGAAGTCACCGCCGAGCAGAGCCGCGAGCGCACCGGCGAGAGCACCGACCACGAGGGTGCCGAAGACGAGGTTGAGCGCGAACACCTCGAGGCCGGCCAGGACGAAGGCCCCGATCACCCACCACAGCGCCGCCATGGACCGACCCTAGGCGGAGGGGGTGACACCCGGCGAGGGGGCGTCACCCGTGAGGGACCTGGGAGCGGCGGGGGTCGCCCGACCGGGCTCGTCCGCGTCCCGCCGTCAGCCGATGGCGCGAGCGGTGAACCGCTGGCCGACGCGCTCCACCGCGAGCGGCAGGCCGAACGCGGTGGACAGCGGCCCGTCGCGCAGCACCTCGCCCACAGGGCCGGCCGCCACCACCTTGCCGCCGCGCAGCAGCAGCGCGTGGGTGGTGCCCACCGGCACCTCCTCCACGTGGTGGGTGACGAGCACGCTCGTGGGGGCGGTCGGGTCGGCCGCGAAGCGGGACAGGCGGCGGAGCAGGTCCTCGCGGGCGCCCAGGTCCAGGCCGGCGGCGGGCTCGTCCAGGAGCAGCAGCTCGGGGTCGGTCATGAGGGCGCGGGCGATGAGCACCCGGCCGCGCTCACCGCTGGAGAGCGTGCCGAACCTGCGGTCGCGCAGGCCGTGCACGCCCATCACGGACAGCAGCGCGGAGGCGCGGGCGTGGTCGGCGGCGTCGTACTGCTCCCGCCAGCGGCCGACCATCCCGTAGGCGGCGGTGACGACGACGTCGCGGACCCGCTCCTGGCGGGAGACCTGCTCGGACAGGTTGCCGCTGGCCAGGCCGATGCGGGGCCTCAGCTCGAAGACGTCGACCCGCCCCAGCTGCTCGCCCAGCACGCTGACCGTGCCGCGGGTGGGGTGCATGCGGGTCGCCGCGATCTGCAGGAGCGTGGTCTTGCCGGCGCCGTTGGGGCCGAGCACCACCCAGCGCTCCCCCTCGCCGATGCGCCAGTCGACCCCCGAGACGAGCTCCGAGCCTCCTCGGACAACCGTCACCTGCTCCATCGCGAGGACCTCGACCACGGCGACGACCCTAGTCGGCGCCTACGGTGTCTCGGTGCTGCACCTCCCTCGCTCGGCGCGCCTCGCTGCCTGGGGCACCGCCGTCCTCAACGGCCGGGCCGCGCCGGGCACCGGCATCGCGGCGGTCACCGGCTCCGACGAGCCCCACGACGTCACCGGGGGCGACCCGCTGCCGGGATGGGGGGACGCCGGCCGGACCAGCTCGGGGAGCGCCCCCGGTGACGTCGGGGCCGTGGCCCTGGCGCAGCTGTTCGCGGGGCTCGCGACCGCCGGCGCCCGCAGCCTGCGCGTGGCGCTGCCGGCCCCGGGGGACCCAGCGGGGCTGCCCGGCCCGGCCGGGTTCTCCGCCGAGGCCGTCGAGGCCGGCGAGGCGGTGCTCGTCGACGACGAGCTGCTCCTGGTCGACGGCGTCGGGCGCGTCGGGCTGGTGCCGGAGGTGAGCTGGTTCGGGTCCGCGTGGGAGCCGGGCGCCGACGTCACCTGGCGGGTCTTCCCCACGTGGTCGCCGAAGGCGCCCGACGGCACCACCCTCGCCGACGCCGACAGGTCGCTGCGCGCGGGCCTGACCGAGGCCACGCGGGTGCTCGCCGGGCTCGACGTGGCCCGCTGGCGCGACGACGCCGCCGACAGGATCACCGCCGTCCGGGAGGGGGCGCTGGCCACGTCGGAGCTGCCGCCGGGCTGCCCCGACCGGGCCGTGCGCGTGGTCGCCTCGGCGGCGCGCGTGCGCGCCATCGTGGAGCTGGCCACCGAGGACGACGGCGCCGCCGTCTCCAGCAGCGAGGCCCTCGCGCGGGCGCGCTCGCTGCGCGAGGTCGACGGCGTGGCCCGCCGGGCGCTCGCCGTCGCCGTCAACGCGGCCGCCGCCGAGCTCTCGGGGACGGCCCCCCGCCCGTAGCACCAGCCCGACCACCGGCACCGGGACCGCCCGGTGCCGGTGGACCGGAGCCGTCAGCCCGCGAGGGCGGCGCGGTAGACGGCGAGCGTGCGCTCGCCGATGGCGTCCCAGCCGAACTCGGCCACGGCGCGGCGGCGCCCCGCCTCGCCGCGGCGGCGGGCCTCGGCGGGGTCGGAGGTGGCAGCCGTGAGCGCGGCGGCGAGGTCGGCCTCGTACTTCGCCGGGTCGATGGGTCGGCCGGTGCCGTCCTGCACCTGCTCGATGGGCACGAGCCAGCCGGTCTCGCCGTCGGCGACGACCTCCGGGATGCCGCCGGTGGCGCTGGCGACCACGGCCGCGCCGCAGGCCATCGCCTCGAGGTTGACGATGCCGAGCGGCTCGTAGACGGACGGGCACACGAACACCGTGGCCGCCGAGAGCAGTCGGACGACGTCGGTGCGCGGCAGCATCCTGTCGATGAGGACGACGCCGGAGCGGGTGGCCTTGAGGTCGGCGACGAGGCCGGCGACCTCGGCGGCGATCTCGGGGGTGTCGGGGGCGCCGGCGGCGAGCACGAGCTGCACCTCGGGCGGCAGCTGGGCGGCGGCGCGCAGCAGGTGCGGCAGCCCCTTCTGGCGCGTGGTGCGCCCGACGAAGACCACGCTCGGCTGGTCGGGGTCGACCCCGAGGGCGCGCACGGCGTCGTGGGCCTCGGGCGAGTCGTCGCGGCTCCAGGCGTCGGCGTCGATGCCGTTGTGCACCACGTGCACGCGCGCGGGGTCGAGGGTGGGGTAGCAGCGCAGGATGTCGGCGCGCATCCCGGCGGAGACGGCGATGACGGCGGCGGCGCCCTCGTAGGCGGTCTTCTCCGCCCAGCTGCTCAGCGCGTACCCGCCTCCGAGCTGCTCGGCCTTCCAGGGGCGCAGCGGCTCGAGGGAGTGGGCGGTCACCACGTGGGGGACCCCGGCCAGCAGGCCGGAGACGTGGCCGGCGAGGTTGGCGTACCAGGTGTGCGAGTGCACCAGGTCGGTGCCGCCGGCGCTGTCCGCACCACCCGCGTCGGCGGTCACGGCCGCCGCCATCGACAGGTCCACGCCCAGCACCCGCAGGGCCGCGTTGGCGCCGTCCAGCTCGGCCAGCTCGGGGTGGCTCGTCGTCCCCGCCTCGTGGCGGTCCGCGGCGGTGCCCCAGGCGCGCACGCGCACGTCGAGCGGCGCACCCCCGGGGCCGTCGGGGTGCAGCTGGCGGAGCACGCGCACCAGCTCGGCGACGTGCACCCCCGCGCCGCCGTAGATGTCCGGCGGGTACTCGCGGGTGAGGACGTCGACGCGCATGGGCGGAACCTAGACCCTGGCGACCTCCCGGGGCACGCGGCAGGTGTCCCGCAGGCGTCCCGCCCCCCTCGCGCGGACGGCCGTCCGGGGGACCCCGCACGACGCGGCGCGCCATCGCGCACACCGGGGTGCCCGCGCCGTGACCAGCGCACTAGGGTCTGCCGCATGGCAACGAAGGTGATGGCCATCGTCCTGGCCGGCGGCGAGGGGAAGCGGCTCATGCCGCTGACCGCAGACCGCGCGAAGCCGGCCGTCCCCTTCGGCGGGACGTACCGGCTGGTGGACTTCGCCCTGTCCAACCTCGTGAACTCGCGCTACCTCAAGTCGGTGGTGCTCACGCAGTACAAGAGCCACAGCCTCGACCGCCACATCACCATGACGTGGCGCATGTCGACGATGCTCGGCAACTACGTGACGCCGGTGCCCGCGCAGCAGCGCCGCGGTCCGCACTGGTACCTCGGCAGCGCCGACGCGATCTACCAGAACCTCAACCTCATCAACGACGAGCGTCCCGACATCGTCGTGGTGGTCGGCGCCGACAACATCTACCGGATGGACTTCTCGGCCATGGTCGAGAGCCACATCGCCTCCGGGGCGGCCGCCACGGTCGCGGCCATCCGCCAGCCCATCGCCCTGGCCGACCAGTTCGGCGTCATCGACGTCGACCCGTCCGACCGGCGCAAGATCCGAGCGTTCCTGGAGAAGCCGAAGGACCCGCAGGGCCTGCCGGACTCCCCCGGCGAGGTGCTCGCGTCGATGGGCAACTACGTCTTCGACGCGAAGGCGCTCACCGAGGCCGTCACGAAGGACGCCACCCGCGAGGGCTCGCGCCACGACATGGGCGGCGACATCGTCCCGTGGTTCGTGGAGCAGGGCCGCGCCGGCGTGTACGACTTCAAGGACAACGACGTCCCCGGCTCCACCCCGCGCGACAAGGACTACTGGCGCGACGTGGGGACGCTGGACAGCTACTACGAGGCCCACATGGACCTCATCTCGGTGCACCCGGTGTTCAACCTCTACAACTACGAGTGGCCGATCTACAGCCAGCAGCCGCCGCTGCCGCCGGCCAAGTTCGTCCACGGCTGGCAGGGCCGCATCGGGCACGCCATCAACTCGGTGGTGGGTCCGGGATCGGTGGTCTCCGGTGCGCTCGTGGAGGACTCGGTGCTGGCCGCCGGGGTGAACGTGCACTCGTGGGCGTCGGTCGACAGGTCGGTGCTCATGGACGGCGCGAAGGTCGGCCGCCACGCGGTGGTCCGCCGGGCCATCCTCGACAAGAACGTCGAGGTGCCCGAGGGCGCCACCGTCGGTGTGGACCCCGAGCGCGACCGCGCCCGCGGCTTCACGGTGACCGAGTCGGGCATCACCATCGTCGGCAAGCACCAGACGGTGGAGCCCTGAGCCAGCTGACCGCAGCTCTCACGGTCCCCGGCTGGGACGCCGACCCCCGCGTCGCGTCCTGGCCGGGGCTGCCGCCGCTCGACGGTGACGCGGTCGCCGACGCCTGCGTGGTCGGGCTCGGCGGCTCCGGGCTGGCGGCCGTCGAGGAGCTCGTCGAGCGCGGCCTCAGCGTGGTGGGCGTCGACGCCGGCCGCGTGGCCGCCGGTGCCGCGGGCCGCAACGGCGGGCTGCTGCTGGGCGGCACCGCCCCGTCCTTCCACGACGCCGTCCGCGACTGGGGCTCCGAGCCGGCGGCCTGGCTGTACCACCAGACCCTCGCCGAGCTCGACCACCTCCTCGATGTGCTGCCCGACGGCGTGGTCCGCCGCGCCGGCTCGCTGCGGCTGGCCGGCGGGGTGCACGTCGACGACGGCGAACGCGCCCGCGAACTCGCCGACTGCGCCGCGCAGGCCGCTGCCCTGCGCGAGCACAGGATCGCCGTCGAGGAGGTCTCGGGGCCGTACGGCCAGGGCCTGTTCCTGCCTGATGACGCCCAGGCGAACCCCGTGGTCCGCCACCTCGGGGTGCTCGCGCACGTGCAGCGCGCAGCCGGCGAGCAGGGGACCCCGCTCCAGCTGCACGAGCGCACGCACGTGCGGCTGGTCGTGCCCGGCCGTGTCGAGACCGACGACGGCGCGGTGAGCGCTGGCGTGGTCCTGGTGGCCGTGGACGGGCGGCTCGACGTCGTCCTCCCCCAGCTGGGCGGCGACGTGCCCCGCGTGCGCACGGCGCGGCTGCAGATGCTCGCGACCACGCCGCTGGACGGCGACGACGCAGCGCGGGTCCGCGAGCGCGTCCCCTGCGGCGTGTACGAGCGGTGGGGGTACGACTACGCCCAGCTCGACGACGGCCCGGCCGGGCTCCGCCTGCTCGTCGGTGGCGGCCGCGACGCCGACCGGGAAGCGGAGTGGACCACCTCCACCGAGCCGACGCCGGCCGTGCAGGCGCACGTCGAGCGGGTCGCCGAGCGGCTGCTGGGCCGGCGTCTGCACGAGAGGGAGGTGGCGCACCGCTGGGGCGCGTCCGTCGGGTACACCGCGCCGGAGGCCCAGGGGCGGGCGCTGTGCGGACTCGTCGACGACGGTGCTGCCGGTCAGGTGGCCGCGGTCGGCGGCTACTGCGGCACGGGCAACCTCGTGGGCGCCGTCGCGGGGCGCGCCGCCGTGCGGCTGCTCCTTGACGGCGATGAGCCGCCGCCCTGCTTCACCTCCCCCGCCAGCACCTCCGGCGCAGTCGGTGAGCATGGCCAGTAGGCCACCTCGGCGCCGCGCGGGGCCGACGCCGCCGCGCGCGCCCGACGTCGTCCTGCCCGACCTCGACGTCGCCGACCGCTCCGTGCTGCTGTCGGGCCGGTGGGACTGCGCCCTGGTCGACGGCGCGGAGCTGGCGCAGGCGCGGCTGGAGGGGCTGGTCGTGCTGGAGTCGTCCGTGGAGGACGCCGTGCTCGACGGGGCGCTGCTCGCCGGGGCGCGGGTCACGGGCAGCGGGTGGGAGCGCGTGTCGGCGGTCGCGGCCGACGCCGCGCGCACCCAGTGGGCCGATGTGGAGGTGACCGACGCTCGGCTGTCGGCGCTGCGGCTGGTGGGGGCGCGGCTGGACCGGGTGGTGCTGCGGCGCTGCCGGCTCGACGGAGCGGTGCTGCGCGATGCACAGCTCACCGACGTGCTGCTCGACGGGTGCGACCTGCGCGGCGCGGACCTCACGGGTGCCCAGCTGCGGCGCGTCTCGTTCGCGGGCAGCGACCTCACCGATGCCGACCTGGCGGGAGCGCGCTGCGACGACGTCGACCTGCGCGGCGCGACGCTGGAGGACCTGCGCGGGGCCGACGGGCTGCGCGGGTGCACCGTCGACGCGGTGCAGCTGGTGGCCCTGGCCCCGTCGCTGGCCGCTCACGTGGGCCTGCTCACCCTCTGACCTCCTCTCACCACCGGCACTCTCCCGCCGCAGTGCCGGTCAGGCAGCCCCACCACCGGCACTCTCCCGCGCCAGTGCCGGTCTGACGGCCCCACCACTGGCACTCCCCCGCGCCAGTGCCGGTCGACATGTGGGGCGCTCAGGGGGTGAGGGCGCCGGAGAGCAGGTGGTCAGCCGCCTCGCGGCTGCCCGCCAGCGCCAGCCGGCCGGACGCCAGCTCGGCGTCGAGGGTGGTGCGCCCCCACAGCAGGAGCAGCAGCGTGGGCGCGGATCCGGTCAGCTCCGCCACCGGCTCGGCTCCCCTGCCGATCACCGAGCACCCCGAGGCGCTCTCCAGCGCGAGCGCCCCCGGGAGCGCCGGGGTGCGCCCGAGCCGCACCTGCCGCGGGAGCATGACGTCGGCGACCTCCGCCACGCCGTCCGCGGCGACGTCGTCCTCCACCCACGCGGCCGGGTCGGGCGCAGCGCTCAGGCCAGCGGCCGAGAGCGCCGACTCGGCGTCCCAGCGGTGCAGCGCGGTCTCGTGCACCTGGCGCCGCGCCCAGAAGGCCGCGGTCGCGGGCGCCTCCGCGGCGGCGAACGTCCAGCAGGGCGCCGCCGGCGACGTCGAGGCCAGCGCCACCACGAGCTCGTCGGCGCCCTCGGCGAACCACGCGGGAACGGCGTCGTCGTCCTGCGGCCCCGGGAGCTCCTCACCGGGGGCGCCGTCCGGGGCGGTGGCCAGCGCCGCCCGCGCCCACCGGTGCACCCCGCCGGTGTGGCGGGCCAGGTCGGCCACCGTCCACCCCGGACAGCCGGGGACGACGACGGCGAGGGCCTCCGGCCGGAGGGCTGCGGCGAGCCGCCCGGCCTCCCGCTCGACCAGGGCCGCGGCGCGCGTCATCTCCACGCGCGGACGCTAGCGGCCGCAGCGGCGCCCGCGGCAGGCCCTGCCCTGCCAGCGGACGTGGAGATCCCGCCACGCTGCTCGTGACAGAGCGTTGACTCGTGAGCGATCGATCCGCTACGGTCCTGCCCAGGTCATGAGCGCCAGCGCCAAGCCCCGGCTCGCTGGCCGGCAACCCTGCTCGTCATGGGGTGCTCCGGGTGAAGACCAGGCGCGTGCCCACCGGCACGCGCAAGGACGACGACTTCGAGGAGCCGACGTGCACACGCACGCCCGACTGATGTGTCTGACCAGCGACGACTGTCGCTGGCGGCGCGCCTGACCGCAGGTCGCTGACCGCCGGGTCCTCCGGCAGCAGCACCCGCGGCCCCCGCTCGCCCCGACGCCGGGCGTGAGTGCGGGGCCCCTGCACCCGCGCGTCGCACCTCCGCGCGCCGCACCCGCGGCACATCCCTGCTCCCGCTCGCCGTCACTGTGAGTGACCGCCAGTGGGCGATGCCCCCTGCCCTGACCATCCCCCCACCACCCCGGAGGCCACGGTGATCGAGCCGTGATCGAGCTCAGGTCGCTCACGAAGACCTACGGCGAGGGCCAGCACGCCACCACCGTGCTGGACTCCCTCGACCTCACGGTCTCCCCCGGCGAGATCACCGCCGTCGTCGGTCCGTCCGGCGCCGGCAAGTCGACGCTCGCCGCCTGCACCACCCTGCTGGAGCGCCCGACGTCGGGCGCGGTCGTCGTGGGCGGCCGCGACCTCACCGCGCTGTCCGAGAAGGACCTGCGCGAGGCGCGCCGCGGCATCGGCACCGTGTTCCAGGCCGACGGCCTGCTCACCCGCCGCACCGCCGCGCAGAACGTCGAGCTGCCGCTCAAGCACCTCGGCGTGGTCCCCGCGCAGCGCAGGGCGCGCGTCGCCGAGCTGCTCGAGCGCGTGGGCCTGGCGGACAAGGCCCACCGCTACCCGCACGAGCTCTCCGGCGGGCAGCGCCAGCGCGTGGGCATCGCCCGCGCCCTCGCGCTGCGGCCGGGCGTGCTGCTGTCGGACGAGGCGACCTCGGGCCTGGACCCGCAGGCCACCGCGAGCATCGTGGCGCTGCTCAAGGAGCTCCGCGACGACCTGCAGCTGGCCGTCCTGTTCATCACGCACGAGATGGACACCGTCGTGGCGGTGGCCGACACCGTCGCCCGGCTCGACCACGGCCGCATCGTCGAGCACGGCGCCCTCGTCGACCTGCTGCACACCCCGGCGTCCCCGCTCGGCCGGGCGCTGCTGCCGCGCCGCGCCCACGCCGGCACCACCGAGCAGGGCGAACAGCGGTCGGTGTGGGTGGTCAGCCACGCCGGCAACCGCGTCCCCGCCGACTGGCTGGTCCGCGCCTCCCGCACGCTGGGCACCGACCTCGAGCTGCTGGGCGCGTCGCTGAGCACCGTCGCCGGGGTGGCCGTGGGCCACGCCGTCGTCGGGGCACCAGCGCACCTGGACGACGACGACGTCGAGGCCGCCCTCATCGGCCTCGGGCTGCACGCGCAGCGCGAGGAGTCCGACGCCGCAGAGCAGCGCGTCGCCGCGCAGACCCTGGAGGTCGTGGCATGAGCACCGTCCTGCTCTCCCCGGTGCTGGCCGCCACCAGCACCGACCTGACCTGGGCGGAGATCCCCGCCCTCGTGCTGCCGGCCCTCGGCGACACCCTCGTCATGGTCGGGGTGACGATGGCGGTCGTCGTCGTCCTCGGTGTGCCCCTGGGCGTGGCCCTGGACGCCCTCGGCCCCGGCGGCCTGACGCCGCGGCCCGTGCTGCACCGGGTGCTCTCCGCCGTGGTGAGCGTGGGCCGGTCGCTGCCGTTCCTCATCCTCATGGCCGCGCTCGTGCCGTTCACGCGGTTCGTCACCGGCACCAACATCGGCATCCCCGCCGCGGTGGTGCCGATGGCCCTGGCCGGCACGGCGTTCTTCAGCCGCATCGTGGAGAACTCCCTGCGGTCGGTGCCGCCGTCACTGGTCCGGGTGGCCCGCGCCTCCGGCGCCTCACCGCTGCAGGTGCTCACCAGCGTCAAGCTGGCCGAGGCCGTCCCGTCGATCCTCGGCGGCCTGACCATCAACACCATCGCGATGATCGAGTACTCGGCCATCGCAGGCACCATCGGCGCCGGCGGCATCGGCTACGTGGCCGTCACCTACGGGTACCAGCGCTTCGACCACAACGTGATGATCACCACGATCGTCGTGCTGGTCGCCCTCGTCGCCGCCGTCCAGGCGCTCGGCGACGCCGCCGTGCGCGCCACCACCCCCCACTCGCGCCGCCGCCTCCCGCGCCAGCGCCGCGCCGGCACGTCCGGCGCGACGTCCTCGTCGTCGTCCTCCACCGCCCAGACCAGCGCCAGCGCTTCTCCGAAGGAGCTCACCGATGTCCACCACTGAGACCCGTCCCTCCACCGGCGGCACCGAGAGCCACGGCTTCGAGGTCAAGCAGCGCAAGCGGTGGCCGTGGGTCGCCGGTGGGGCGGTGGCCGTGCTGGCCGTCGCGGCCGCCGTGGTGGTCCCCCGCCTCGGCGGCACCGAGACCGCCAACACCACCCCCGGCGCCACGCTCTACGTGGCCACCGCCGAGGGCAACGCCCGCGAGCAGGCGCTCATCGAGTACATCGCGAAGGACGTCGCCCCGGAGCACGGCATCACGATCGCGTTCAAGGCCCTGGCGGACTCGAACACCATCAACCGCGCCGTCAGCGACGGCGAGGTGGCCGGCACCGTCTACCAGCACAAGCTGTGGCTGGGGCAGGTGCTGCAGGCCAACCCCGACTTCAAGGAGGAGGCGGCCACCCCGGTCTTCCGGTGGGGCTTCGGGCTGTGGTCGGACAAGTACAAGACGCCCCAGGAGATCCCCCAGGGCGGCACGGTGTCGCTGTACTCCGACCCCGCCAACGAGGCGCAGGGCCTGTATGTGCTGCAGCAGGCCGGGCTCATCACCCTCAAGGACGGCGTGGACGTCGGCTCCGCGACCGTGGACGACATCGCGTCCAACCCGAAGGACCTGAAGTTCACGCTGCTCGACTTCGGCGCGCAGAGCAGGGCCCTGCCCGACCTCGACGCCGCCGTCGGCTACACCGAGTACTACCTCGCCGCCAAGATCCCGCTGGAGCAGCAGATCTTCGCGCCGACCCCGCCGGACGAGTTCGCGGGGCAGCTGACCATCGGCTCCACCTGGAAGGACTCCGACAACATCAAGAAGCTCGTCGCGACCTTCCAGGACCCGAAGGTGCAGGAGTTCCTCGCGAACGACCCGTCCGTGAAGGGCGTGCTGCTGCCGCTGGACGCCAGCTGACCCCTTCCCTCCTCCCAGCCGGGCGCCCGGTTGCGGTTCCTGGACCCTCCGGAACCGCAACCGGCCGCCCGGCCGCAGTTCCGGAGGGGACCTCCGGGGGCTGCGCCGCGCGGGACTCGTGCCTAGGGTCACGGGTGTGAGCGAGCAGACTCCCGAGCCCACCCCCGTCGACACCGAGGTCGTCAGCGCTCTGCGCGAGCGCTACCCCGTCCGCATCGGCGTCCAGGTCCAGCCGCAGCACTCCGACTACGCCGGCATCCGCCGCACCGTGGCCGCCGTCGAGGAGCTCGGCGTGGACGTCGCGTTCAACTGGGACCACTTCTACCCGCTGTACGGCGAGCCCGACGGCCTGCACTTCGAGTGCTGGAGCCTGCTCGCCGCCTGGGCGGAGGCCACCGAGCGGGTCGAGATCGGCGCGCTGGTGACCTGCAACAGCTATCGCAACCCCGAGCTCCTGGCCGACATGGCCCGCACGGTCGACCACATCTCCGCCAAGGGCGGCGAGGGCCGCCTCATCCTCGGCATCGGCTCCGGCTGGTTCGAGAAGGACTACGACGAGTACGGCTACGAGTTCGGCACCGCCGGCGGCCGCCTGGACCAGCTCGGTGAGGCGCTCCCCCGCATCGAGAGCCGTCTGAGCAAGCTCAACCCGGCGCCCACCCGCCACATCCCCGTGCTCATCGGCGGTGGCGGCGAGAAGAAGACGCTGCGCATGGTCGGCAAGCACGCCGACGCGTGGCACTCCTTCGGCGACGCCGAGACGTTCACCCGCAAGAGCGGGATCCTCGACAGGTGGGCACGCGAGGCCGGCCGCGAGCCGGTGGCCGTCGAGCGCAGCATCGGCGTGGAGGGCACCTCCGACCCGGCCGAGGCCGGCGAGGACCTGCTGGGCCGCGGGGCCACGCTGTTCACCATCGGCGCCGGCGGACCCGACTACGACTTCGGCCGCCTGCGCGACTGGCTCGCCTGGCGCGACGAGAAGAACGCCTGAGCCTCCCCCGTCCGTGATCATGGGCAGTCGGCCGCTGACCAGCGAGGTGGCCGATCGCCCATGACCACGGTGGGTCGGTAGCGTTCAGCCGTGCCGAAGAGCCCCAGCACCCTGCTCGCGACCCTCACCGGCACCGACAGGCCCGGCGTCACCGCTGCGGTGCTGGGGGCGCTGGCCGGCCGCGGCCTGGAGGTGCTCGACGTCGAGCAGCACGTGGTCCGCGGCCACCTCACGCTCGCGCTGCTCACCACGCGCGGACCGTCCAGCACCGGTGACGACGACCGCGCGGCCGAGCTGGAGCGGGCGCTGCGCGCCGCCGCCGCCCCCTTCGACCTCGAGGTCACCACCACCCCCGGCGGCAGCAGCGACGACCCGGCCGCCGGCGTCGTCGTCCCGAGCGGTCCCCGCTCGCACGTCACGGTGCTGGCTGCGCCCCTGCGACCCGAGCAGCTGGCGCTGGTGGCCGGCACCGTCGCCGACGCGGGCGCGTCGATCGACGCCGTCCGCAGCCTCGCCACCGCCACCCCCGACCACCCCGTCACCTGCCTGGAGCTCGACGTGCGGGGCGCCGAGCCGGCCGCGCTGCGCCGCGACCTCGCCGCCGTCGCCGCGAGCGCCGGGGTGGACGTGGCCGTCTCACCGGCGGGGCTGGTGCGGCACGGGCGGCGGCTGGTGGTGCTCGACGTCGACTCGACGCTCATCCAGGACGAGGTGATCGAGCTCATCGCGGCGCACGCCGGCCCGGAGGCGCAGCGCGCGGTGGCGGAGGTCACCGAGCGGGCGATGCGCGGCGAGCTCGACTTCGCGGAGTCGCTGCACGAGCGCGTCAAGGCCCTCGCGGGGCTCGACGCCCGCATCCTCGCCGAGGTGCGCGCCGCGGTGCGGCTGACGCCGGGCGCGGAGGTGCTGTGCTCGGTGCTGCAGCGGCTCGGGTTCGTCATGGCGCTGGTCTCGGGCGGGTTCGCCGAGGTGGTGGAGCCGCTGGCGGCGAGCCTGGGCATCGCCCGGGTGCGCGCCAACCGCCTGGAGGTCGTCGACGGCCGGCTCACGGGCCGGGTCCTGGGTGACGTGGTCGACCGGGCCGGCAAGGCGACGGCGCTCCGCGAGTTCGCCCGCGCCGAGGGGCTCGACCTGGACCGCACGGTGGCCGTCGGCGACGGCGCCAACGACCTCGACATGATCGCCGCCGCGGGGCTGGGCGTGGCGTTCAACGCCAAGCCGCTCGTGCGCGAGCAGGCGGACGCGTCGCTCAACAACCCCTACCTCGACAGCGTGCTGCACCTGCTGGGCATCAGCCGCGAGGAGGCCGACGAGGTGCGGCGTCCCGTCAGCGGCGGCGCGGGGGCCGGCGAGCACGCTGCTGACCTGCAGGGCGCGGTGGCGCTGCGCCCGCTGCGCCGGGAGGACCTCCCCCTGCTGGGCCGCTGGCTCGACGAGCCGCGCGTCGCCCGGTGGTGGCCGGACGAGCACACGCCCGAGGCCCTCGAGCGCGACTACGGGCCCGGCATCGACGGCACCGACCCCATCTCCCTGGCGCTGGCGCTGACGGCCGGGGGCCGCGCGTTCGGCTTCGTGCAGACCTACCGCTACGACGACGAGCCCGCCAGCCGCGCGGCGCTGGAGGCCCTGCTGCCCGTGCCGGCCGGGGCGCTGGGGATCGACTACCTCATCGGCGAGCCCGACCTGCAGGGACGGGGCCTGGGCGTCGCCGTCATCGCGGCGGCCGCGGCGGAGGGCCTCGTGCGCCACCCCGACGCGCCCGAGGTCCTGGTCTCCGTGCCGCTGGGCAACCGCGCCTCCTGGCGGGCGCTGGAGAAGGCCGGCTTCGAGCGGGCCGCCGCAGGTGAGATGACTCCTGACAACCCCCTCGACCCGCGCGACCACGTGGTCTACCGGCTGGCCCGGGTCGGCGACGGCTCGACGGCCACCTCCGCCTCGACGTGCCGCTCAGGGGCTGCTGGGATGGGCGCGTGAGCACCTCCAGCACAGGCTTCACCGGGCGGCGCGGCCGCGACCCCCGGCTGCCTCCCGGCCAGTACGACGTGGGCAGCTCCTGGCCGGTGCTGACCGCCGAGGCGACGCCGAACGTCAGCACCGGCACGTGGACCTTCCGGGTGGACGGCGAGGTCACCGCACCCCGCACGTGGACCTGGGACGACGTGCACGCGCTGCCGTCGTCGTCCTACGAGGGCGACATCCACTGCGTCACCACCTGGAGCAAGCTGGGGACCAGCTTCACCGGGGTCAGCCTCGACGCGCTGCTGGACCAGGTCGAGGTGCTGCCCAGCGCCACGCACGTGCTGGCGTGGAGCAGCAGCGGCTACACCACCAACCTGCCCCTGGCGGACGTGACCGGCGGGAAGGCGTGGCTCGTGTGGGAGCACGAGGGGGCGCCGCTGACCGCCGAGCACGGCGGACCGGTGCGGATGCTCGTGCCGCACCTGTACTTCTGGAAGTCCACCAAGTGGGTCGCCGGGCTGCGCCTGCTCGACCACGACGAGCCGGGCTTCTGGGAGCGCAACGGGTACCACGACCGCGGCGAGCCGTGGGCCGAGCAGCGGTACGCCGGTGACTGATGCGCTCCCCGAGCTGCCGCAGCTCGACTCCCCGCGGCGCCGCGTGCCCCCGACCGGCGCCAAGCGCCCGTGGCAGACCGGCACCGTCACCGAGGTCCGCCAGGAGACGCCGCACGCGAAGACGTTCCGCGTGCAGCTGGAGCAGTGGCAGCCCCACCTGCCCGGGCAGAACTACCTCGTGCGCCTCACCGCGCCCGACGGCTACCGCGCGCAGCGCTCGTACAGCGTCGCGAGCCCCCCGGAGGACCCGGGCGTGGTGGAGCTGACGGTCGACAGGCTCCCGGACGGCGAGGTGTCGGGCTACCTGCACGAGCACGTCGCGGTCGGTGATCCGCTGGAGGTCCGCGGACCGTTCGGCGGCTGGTTCGTGTGGCGCGGTGACCGACCGGCGCTGCTCGTGGGTGGCGGCTCGGGTCTGGTTCCGCTGGTGTGCGTGCTGCGGTCTCGCGCGGCTCGCCTGGTCGCAGGTCGCGACAGCGCGCCCGTGCACCTGGTCGCTGCGGCGCGCACGCGCGAGGAGCTCTTCTACTCCGGCGAGCTCACCGGCGCCTTCGCCGACCTCACCACCGCGGTGCTGTCCCGCGAGGACGACGACGCCAGCGGTCGCCCCGCCGGCCGCCTGCGCGCCGACGACCTGCTGCCGGCCGCCGACCGCCTCGGTGCGCTGCGCGCCAGTGGTGGCCCGGGTGCCGACGTGTTCCTGTGCGGGTCCACGCCCTTCACGACGGCGGCCGAGCAGCTGCTGGTGGAGGTCGGCGTGCCCGCGGAGTCCATCCGCGTGGAGCGCTTCGGCCCCTCCTGACCCGCCCCCTCCTCACCCTCGCTCGTAGGTGAGGATGGTTCTCATGTCGAGCGTCCAGCTGCTGCGCCGCGCCAGCCCGCTGGTGCGCCTGCTGGTGCTCAGCCAGCTCGCCTTCAACACCGGCTTCTACCTCGTGCTCCCCTTCCTCGCCGTGCACCTCGCGAGCGACCTGGCCCTCGCCGCCGGCACGGTGGCCCTCGTGCTGGGGCTGCGGACCGCCAGCCAGCAGGGGCTGTTCGTGGTGGGCGGGGTCCTGGCGGACAGGTTCGGCCCCCGTCCCCTCGTGCTCACCGGCTGCGCCGTGCGCGTGGTCGGCTTCGTGCTCCTGGGGACGACGACGAGCGCCACCGGCGTCATCGCCGGTGCCCTGCTCACCGGCGTCGCCGCGGCGATGTTCTCCCCCGCCGTCGAGTCCGAGCTGGCGCGCGCCGCCGGGACGCCCGGGGCGGGCCTCGACCGGCGCGAGGCGTTCGGCCTGTTCTCGGTGGCCGGCCAGGTCGGCGCGCTGGCCGGGCCGGTGCTCGGGTCGGCTCTGCTCCTCGTCGGCTTCCGGGTCACCTGCCTCGTCGCGGCCGCGGTGTTCGTCGTCGTCCTGGTGGGTCACTGGCGGCTGCTGCCCCGCCGCGCCGGAGCTTCCGACAGAGGGACCGGCAGGGCCGGCGGGGCCGGCGGGGCCGACGACGAGCAGCGTCCGCCGCTGGTGGCGGGGGTGGCAGCGGCGCTGCGCGAGCCGGTCTTCCTCGCCGTGGCGCTGGCGCAGGCCGGCTACCTCGTGGTCTACAACCAGCTCTACCTCACGCTGCCGCTGGAGCTGGACCGCGCGGGCGTGCCGCGGGACACCGCCGACGTGGCCGTCGGCGTGCTCTTCGCGGCCTCCGCGGCGCTCGTCGTGGTCGGGCAGATGCCCGTGCTGCGGTGGACCTCCCACCGCTGGACAGCACCGACCGCACTACTGGTCGGCCACGGCCTGCTGGTGGCCGCGGTCCTGGCGGGTGCCGCCTCCCGCCAGGTGGGCGGGGCCACCGCGGCGCTGGCCGGAGCCGCCGCCCTGGTGGTGCTCGTGACGGCCGGGCAGGTGCTGCTCATGCCGGTCGGCCGGGACGTGGTCGCGGCGCTCTCCCCCGCCCGCGACCTCGGCGCGCGCTACGGCCTGGTCTCGACCTGCGGCGGCGTGGCCGTGCTGCTGGGCAGCTGGCTGGTGGGCTCCGTGGTGGACGCCTCCGACCCGACCGGCCCGGCCAGAGCGCTCCCCTGGCTGCTGCTGGCGTCGTTCCCGCTGCTCAGCGCCGGGCTCGTGGCGGGCGTGCGACGCCACCTGCGGAGCGAGCCCGCCGAGGCGCCGCCCGTCGACGAGCCGCCCAGGGACGACAGGGTCACGGCCAGGACGGACAGCGCGACGAGGGAGGCGGCCGGGGCGAGCACGGCCCAGGGCGCCCGCTCCACGTAGGGCATCCCCTCCGCCAGCACGAGGCCCCAGCCGGGGGCCGGCGGCTGCGGCCCGAGGCCCAGGAACCCCAGCGACGCCAGCGCCAGCGCGACGCCCGGCAGGCGCAGCGCCGCGTGGCGCAGCACGGGGGGCAGCACGTCCGGCAGCACGTGGACGAGGAGGAGGCGGGCCCGACCCACCCCCAGCAGCGGCATCACGCGCACGTGCGGCTGGGCGCGGGCCTCGGTGACCAGCGCGGCGGTGTGCGCTGCCAGCGGGGCCCAGGAGACGGCCAGCACGGCGACCGCCGCCCCGAGCGAGCTCGGCCCGAGGACCGCGGCGGTGACGAGACCGGCGAGCACCGGCGGGGCGGCGTTGGCCACCTCGACGGGGCCGGTGGACAGGCGTGGCAGCAGCCCGGCGGCGATGCCGACGGCCGCGGCGAGCGCGCAGACGAGCACCGCGGTGCCGATGGTCGAGGCGGCTCCGTGCCCGACGCGGGCCAGGAGGTCCCTCCCGGAGGCGTCAGCGCCCAGCGGCAGCGCGAGGCTCGGCGGTGCCAGCCGGGAGTGCTCGGGGGCGTAGGGGTCGCGCAGCAGCCCGGCCACCGTGGTGCCGACGAGCAGCACGGCGCAGACCACGGGGACCGTGCGGGCGCCCCAGCCGTGTGCGGCCTCGGGCTCGGCCACGGACAGCCCCGCGGTCCGCAGCGCCCGTCCCAGCACCAGGCGGCGCAGCAGTGCCGCGCCGGCGCCGCAGGCGACACCCACCACGAGCAGCGCCAGGACGCACCCCTGCAGCAGCGGCGCGTCCTGCGCGCCGGCGGCCCCCAGGCTGGTGCGGCCGATGCCGGGGACGGCGAAGATCCGCTCGACGGCCACGGCGCCACCGGCCAGTCCCACGAGCACCATGCCGACCTGCGGGGCGACGCCCGGCACGGCGCGCAGCAGGAGGCCGCCCGCCAGGCGGGCCCGGGTGGTGCCCGCGGTCGCCCACGTCGCCGCCCAGGGCTCGGCGGCGGCGGAGCTGACGGCGTCGGAGAGGAGGCGGCCGAGCAGGCCGCCCGCGGGCAGGCCGAGGGCCAGCGCCGGCAGCACCGCGTGCTGGGGTCCCTCCCAGCCGTAGGGCGGCAGCCAGCGCAGCTGCACGGCGAGCACCACCAGCAGGGCCGTGGCCAGCAGGAACTCCGGCAGGGAGGTCAGCAGCGCGGCAGCAGCACCGCCGCTGCGGCGCGAGTCCCCGCGCACGGCTGCCCGCAGCGCCGGGGCCACCAGGGCGGCAGCGACCACCGCGGCCACCGCGATCGCGAAGCCCATGAGCGTCAGGGACACCGCGAGCCCGCTGATCACGTCGGGCAGCACGGGCCGGCCGCTGACCCAGGAGTCACCCAGGTCTCCGCGGGCCACCCCGGACGCCCACCGCAGGAGCTGGCCCCCGGCGGTGGGGGCCAGGCCGAGGTCCTCCCGCACGGACGCGAGCGCCTCGGGAGTGGCCACCTGCTCCTCGGACCGGGCCCGCAGCACGGTCAGCGCGGGGTCGCGCCCCGACAGCCACGGGAGGGCGCCGACGACGACGAGCGCCGCCGCCAGCGCCCCCAGGCGCGAGACGCCGACCAGCGCACCGGAGGCCAGCGCGCCGGAGGACAGAGCGCCCTGGACACGCCTCACGACGCGGTGGCCCCGACCGTCGTGCGGGTGGTGACCAGGGCGCGCTCGCGCGGGTCGCGCGCGGCGTCCGCCACCCCCGGCTGCTCGCCCTGGAGCACGCGCTCGTGGAGCATCGGCACCGCGGCGTCGGCGTCGAGGATGAGCTTCTCGGCGGCCAGCACGGCCGCGCGGCGCTCGGGGCCGGCGGGCGTGGCCGAGGCCTCGGCGATGGCGGCGTCGACGCCGGGGTCGCAGAACTGCGAGATGTTGAAGGAGCCCTCGCAGCTGAAGTCGCTGGCCAGGTAGGCCACCGGGTCACCGGAGTCGAGCACCGTGGCCCGCGACAGGATGAAGGCGTCGAACGTCCCCGCCAGGGCGTCGGCCTCGATCTGGGCGTACTCGCGCACGTCCTGCCGCACCGTGAACCCGGCGGCCTCGAGCTGGGCCTGCAGCTGCACCGCCACCTCGGGGAGCTCGGCGCGGTCGGTGAAGGTGCCGATGGTGATGGTCCTCCCGGTCGCGGCGCCGGCCGGCGCGGCCACGGGGGTGCGCTGCGGGCGGTCCGCCGTCCACGGCAGCGCCGGGCCGAGCAGGCCCTGCGCGGCGTCGGCGCGGCCCTCGTAGACGGTGTCGACGATCTTCTGCGGGTCGATCGCCGCGCGCGCCGCGGCGCGCACCGCCGGGTCGGCGAAGGCGCCGCGGGAGGTGTTCAGGTACAGGGTGTTGGTGCGGGGCATCTTCACCTCGTGCAGCAGGGCCGGGTCGAGCAGGGAGGCCTGGCCCGCGGGGACGGCCTCGACGAGGTCCGCGGTGCCCGTGCGCAGCGCGGCGGCGCGCGCGGTGCCGTCCGGCACGAACGCCGCGTCGATGCCCGCGGCGGCCGCCTTCTGGCCCCAGTAGCCGTCGAAGCGGTCCAGGGTGGCGCTCGAGGTGCCGTTGACGGCGGTCAGCACGAACGGCCCGGTGGCGTGGCGGACCGGGTCGACCACCGTGGTCCCGGAGCCGTCGGTGGAGTAGGCGGCCGGGGACATGATCGCCAGCTGGGGGCTGGAGAGGCGCTGCGGCAGGAGCGGGTCGGCACCGGTGGTCCGCACGAGCACGGCCTCGTCGGGGGCGGCCGGGTCCACCTCGGCGGTCAGCCCCACGCCGTCGAGGATGCGCGGGGGAGGGGACGCGGAGGCCGCCGCGGTCAGGGAACCGACGACGGCGGCGGCGGTGAGCGCCTGCCCGTCGTGGAACTGCACGCCCTGGCGGACGGTGAAGCGCCAGGTGGTGTCGTCCACCTGCTGCCAGGCGGTGGCGAGCAGGGGCTGCGCGTCGCCGTCCTCGTCGAGGGTGACCAGCGTCTCGACGTTCGACCAGCGCGCCATCTTGAAGGCGTCGTCGGTGATCGTGGAGAAGCCGGAGCGGGGCGGCTGCAGGTGGGCGATGCGGATGCGGGCGTCGCCGGGGGCCGCGGTGCTGCCCGCGGCGCCCGCCCCGTCGTCGGAGCTGCCGGCCGAGCCGGCGAAGCACCCCGTGAGCAGCAGCACCCCGGCCGCGGGGACGGCCAGGCGCAGGGCCAGCCGGCGCGGGGCGCGCAGCGGGCGCCGGTGTCCGGGCAGCTCGGAGGGGGCGCGAGAGGGCAGGGGGGAGCGTGGCACGGGGTCCTCCAGGGTGGGTGGTGCTGGTCGGCGGCACCGGCGGCGGGAGCGCCGGGCTCAGGTGAGGTGCGGGCTGTCCTCGCGGGACGACGGGAGCGGCGCGGACGACGGGAGCGGCGCGGACGACGACGGCAGGCGCGGCAGCGCGTCGACGAGCTCGCGAGCGGCCTCGTGGCGCGGGTCGGTGAGGACGTCGCGCGTGAGGCGGTCCTCCACGAGGCGACCGGCGTGGACGACGGCGGTGCGCTCGCACAGGGCCGCGACGGCGGCGAGGTCGTGGCTGACCACCACGAGGGTGGTGGTGCGCCGGGCCCGCGCGAGCGCGTCGAGGACGTGCGCCCGCAGGGGGGCGTCGAGTCCGCTGACGGGTTCATCGGCCAGGACGAGCGCGGGCCGGGGGGCCAGGGCCCGGGCGATCGCGACGCGCTGGGCCTGGCCCCCGGAGAGCTGGCGGGGCCGGTGGCCGTGGAGCACGGCGCCCACTCCGACGTCCTCGAGGCACTCCGCGGCGCGCTCACGGGCCGCTGAGCTGCCAGCCCGGTGCAGGCCCAGCCTCACCAGCGGCTGCTCGACGGCCTGCAGCGCGGTCAGCCGGGGGTCGAGGCTGGCGGCGCTGTCCTGCGGGACGTGCTGGACCAGCCGCCGGTACCAGCGCAGGGCGCCGCTGCGCCAGTGGGGCCTGACCGGCCTCAGCGCCGCACCCTCCACCGCGTCGTGCACCGGGTCGACGGCGCCGTCGGGGCTGAGCGCGCTGACGGTGCCGGCGTCGGGGGCCTCCAGTGCGAGCAGCACCCGCAGGAGGGTCGACTTGCCCGCACCGGAGCGCCCGAGGAGCGCGAGCGACTCCCCCTCCCGGACGTCCAGGTCGACCCCGTCCAGCACGGTCCGCAGGCCGGCAGGGGTGCGGTACCGGTGCACCAGCCCGCGCGCGCTGAGCACGAGACCAGGCACCCGGCCGTTCGTGGGCCCGGCCTCCGTCCCAGTCATCGCACCGGTCATCGGGAGCCGCCCGCCAGCGCGAGCGGCGGCAGCGCCCGCTCCGCGCGCCGCGCCGCGGCCACCAGGCCTCGTCCCGCAGCGCTGCTGGCTCCGGAGAGCAGCTGCGCGGCCCCGGTGGTCTCGGCAGCGCGTCCGTCCTGGAGCACCACCACGCGGTCGCACAGCGCGGCGGCGACGGCGAGGTCGTGGGTGATGAAGAGGAGCGCGGGCTGCCCCGGGCCGCCCGTGCGCTCGCGCAGGAGCTCCACCACACCGGTCTGCGTGACGACGTCGAGGGCGGTGGTGGGCTCGTCCGCCACGAGCAGCGGCCCGGGGCGGGCGAGCGCCACGGCGAGGCAGACCCGCTGGCGCTGGCCGCCGGAGAGCTCAGCGGGCCGGGCGGCGGCGGTGCGGGCTCCGGGCAGGCCCACGGCGGCGAGCAGCTCGAGGGCCTCGCGGTGGGCGGCGCGTCGACCGCGCCCCAGCGCCCGCAGGGGCGCGGCGACCTGGGCTCCCACGGCGACCAGCGGGTGCAGGGCGCGCGAGGGGTCCTGTCCGACGCTGCTCGGTCGGCTCCCGCCGTCGCGGCGCTGGGGCGGGACGGCGAGGACCTCCTGTCCGCAGACCCGCACCGACCCGCGGACGCGCACGCCTCGGGGGACCCTCCCCAGCACGGCGGACGCGGTGAGGGACTTGCCGGATCCGGACGCGCCGACCACCGCGGTGCGGGCACCCGGCGAGCCCGCTGCGAGCACGTCCAGGTCGACGCCGCGCAGCAGCGCGCGACCGTCGGAAGAGGCCGTCAGTCCACGGACCCGCAGCACCTCCACAGGGAAACAGTAACGGTTCTCATTCCGTGCTGATCACCGGGGTGGCGGTCCCCCGCCGGCCCGCCGACCCGCCGGCCCGCCCGCGTCAGCGGACCCCCGTGAGCGCCAGGGCCGCTGCCCAGCGCTGCGCCGCCTCGGGCCCGGCCAGCCGGCCGCCGCCGTCCACGCCGTCGGCGTGCTGGCGGGCCACGGCCACCAGGTCGACGAGCATCGCGTGGAGGCGGTCGTCGACGTCGGCGCGGCGGGTGTCCGCCAGCGCCCCCACCGCGAGCGCCAGCAGCTGCGGCGCCGTGCGCCGGGCGAACTCGCGCGACCGGGCCCCGGGGCGCCCCCGGCGGCGCGGGCGGTTCTCCTCCACGAAGCGGCGTGCCCAGCTCTCGGCGCCGGGGGCGCGGCGCAGCGCTGCCTCGGTGGCCGGGTCCAGGCGCCCCTCGTCGCGACCGTCGAGCTGGGCTAGCACGCCGTCGCAGGTCAGCACGGCCACGGCGAGCACCCGCTGGCGAGGCTCAGCGGCCACCGGCAGCGCGTGGGCCGCGGCGACGCGCACGAGCCGCGGCGGCAGGTGCGGGTCGGCGCTGGTCAGGCCGACGACGTCGGGGACCAGCGCGCCCAGGCGGGGCCGGGCGGCGTCGCTGGTGCGGTCGTTGATGCAGCGCGCGGCCGTCGCGAGCAGGGGGTCGGTGCAGGAGGGGTGGTCGCTCCACCGCTCCCCCGCCAGGAACGAGGCCATCTCCATGAAGCAGGCACCGCCCCTCGGGCTGCGGTGCCGCCCCGCCGACAGGACCGGCAGGACGTCGGGCGCCGCGGCGTGCGGCGCGGGACCTGGCAGCGAACCCGTGCTCACGGGCCACCTCCGCGCTCGAGGTCTGGGGCTTGCTCGTCTGACGTGCTCGTCCATGGTGCACCCGCGCGGGGGCCGGCGGCAGTCCGAGCGGGCGACTCCCTGGAGGCGCACCGCCGGCGCCCCGCCTAGGGTCTGGCCGTGAGCAGCAGCCCCGCCGACGACAGCGCCGAGAACTCCGAGCACTCCGAGCACTCGACGCCAGGGGTCTACTCGAAGCCCGGCCAGGGGTTCACGCGCGACACCCGCTACATCACCGACCGGGTGGTGCGCGACACCGGCGGCGCGGGGTCGGACCCCGTGGAGGGTCGCGCGGGGGCGCAGCTGTGGCCCGTGGAGGCGGGCCGCTACCGGCTCGTGGCGGCACGCGCCTGCCCGTGGGCCAACCGCGCCATCATCGTGCGCCGCCTGCTCGGCCTGGAGGACGCGATCTCCCTGGGGCTGTGCGGCCCCACCCACGACGAGCGCAGCTGGACCTTCGACCTCGACGAGGGCGGGCGGGACCCGGTGCTCGGGTACGAGCGCCTCCAGGAGGCCTACTTCGCGCGCTTCCCGGACTACCCGCGCGGCATCACGGTGCCGGCGCTGGTCGACGTGCCCACCAGGGCGGTCGTCACCAACGACTTCGCGCAGATGACGCTCGACCTGTCGACCGAGTGGACCGAGCACCACCGCGACGGCGCGCCGGACCTCTACCCCGAGCACCTGCGCGACGAGCTGGACTCCGTCATGCGCCACGTCTACACGGAGGTCAACAACGGCGTGTACCGCGCGGGCTTCGCGGGCTCGCAGGACGCCTACGACGCCGCGCACGACCGGCTCTTCGCGGCCCTGGACACCCTGGAGGAGCGCCTGACCACCCAGCGCTACCTCGTCGGCGACACCATCACCGAGGCCGACGTGCGCCTGTTCACCACGCTGGCCCGCTTCGACGCCGTCTACCACGGCCACTTCAAGTGCAACCGGAACAAGCTCTCGGAGCTGCCGGCGCTGTGGGCCTACGCGCGGGACCTGTTCACCACCCCCGGCTTCGGGGACACCACCGACTTCGAGCAGATCAAGGCGCACTACTACCGGGTGCACCGCGACATCAACCCCTCGGGCATCGTGCCGAAGGGCCCCGACCTGTCCGGCTGGCTCGAGCCGCACCACCGCGAGCAGCTGGGCGGGCGGCCCTTCGGCGACGGGACGCCCCCGCCGCCGGTGCGCCCCGCCGAGCGCGTGCCGTCCTCGGCGACGCCGCTGGGCTGACGTGGGGCTGCGCCGCACCCTCGTGCTGGCGCCCGAACCGGCGTCGGCGCGGCTCGGGCGCTTCGCCGCCGTGGAGCACCTCGCACGGGCGGGGACCGGGCCCGCGCTGACCGAGTCCGTGGTGCTGGTCGTCTCCGAGCTGGTCACCAACGCGGTGCGGCACGCGCCCGGTCCGCTGGAGCTGCTGCTGGAGGCCGACGCGACGTCGGCGTCCGTGGGGGTGCGTGACACCTCCCCCGTGGACCCCGAGCTGGTCGACCCCTACGACGGCGGCGGCCGGGGCATGCTCGTGGTGGCCACCCTCGCCGTGCGCTGGCACGTGGAGCGGGTGCCCGGCGGCAAGGTGGTCTGGGCGCACCTGCGCGACGGCTGAGCGACCGCGTCCGCGGCCGCCGCGCCAGGGGGTCGTCAAGGGGTGTGGAGCGCCACCAGGCGCGCGGACCCCTGCTGCAGGTCGGCCCACTCGTGGTCCACCTCGAGGACGACGGCGGAGCCGGTGCTCACCCCGGCCCGCACCTGTGCGACCAGCCGGCCGTCGGAGCCCTCGCCGGCCAGCGCGGAGGCAGCGCCCGAGACCACGGGCTCGTGCCCGACGAGGACCAGCACACCCACCTCCTCGGGCGTGGCGGCCACGAGGTGGACCAGCGCCCGGGACGAGGTGTCGTACAGGTCCGGCTCCTCGCGGACCGTCCCCGGGTGCAGCGCCGGCGCCATCGCCTCCCACGTCTGCGCGGTGCGCTGGGCGGAGGAGACGAGCACGAGGTCGGGAGAGCCCAGCCCGTGCTCGGCCAGCCAGGCGGCCGTGGAGGCCGCCTGGCTGGCGCCTCGCGGTGCGAGGGCCCGGGAGTGGTCAGTGCCGTCAGGGGCGTCGACGACGGCCTTGCCGTGCCGCACGAGCACCAGCCGGTGCAGCGGGACGTCCGGCTCGGTCGGACGTGCTCCCAGCCCGCTCACGCCAGACCGCTCGGAGCCGTCAGGCGCCGACGGCGTGCACGCCGCCGTCCACGTGGACGATCTCGCCGGTGGTCTTGGGGAACCAGTCCGACAGCAGCGCCACGCAGGCCTGCGCCGGGGGCACCGGGTCCTTGACGTCCCACGCCAGCGGCGCGCGCTCGCTCCAGACGCTCTCGAACGCCTCGAAGCCGGGGATCGCCTTGGCGGCGGTGGTGCGGACCGGGCCGGCGGCCACGAGGTTGCAGCGCACGCCCTCGCCGCCCAGCTCACGGGCCAGGTAGCGGCTGACGGACTCGAAGGCGGCCTTGGCCACGCCCATCCAGCCGTACACCGGCCACGCCAGCGAGGCGTCGAAGGTCAGGCCGACCACGCCGGCGCCGGGGGCCAGCAGCGGGCGGCAGGCCACCACGAGCGACTGCAGGCTGAACGCTGAGACCTGCAGCGCGGTGGAGACGTCGTTCCACTCGGCGGACAGGAACCCGTCGCCCATGACGGCCTGGGGGGCGAAGCCGATGGAGTGCACGACCCCGTCCAGCTTCGCGCCCTCGCCGAGGTGCTCGGTGGTGCGACCGGCCAGCGCGGCCAGGTCGTCGGCGCTGGAGACGTCCAGCTGCACCACCGGCGCGGGCTGCGGCAGGCGGCGCGCGATGACCTCGGTGATGCGCATCTGGCGCCCGAAGCTGCTGAGCACCACGGTGGCGCCCTGCTCCTGCGCGAGGCGCGCGACGTGGAAGGCCATCGAGGTGTCCGTGAGGACCCCCGTGACGAGCAGGCGCTTGCCCTCGAGAAGTCCAGCCATCAGTGACCCATCCCCAATCCTCCGTCGACGGGGACGACCGCCCCGCTGATGTACCCCGCCGCGTCGGAGGCCAGGAAGGCCACGACGCCGGCGACCTCGTCGGCCGCGCCGAAGCGGCCGGCCGGGATCGCCTTCTGGTAGGCCTGCTGCTGCGCCTCGGGCAGCGCGTCGGTCATGGCCGTGCTGATGTAGCCCGGCGCCACGACGTTCGCCGTGATGCCGCGCCCGCCGAGCTCGCGCGTCAGCGAGCGCGCCAGGCCCACGAGCGCGGCCTTGCTGGCCGCGTAGCTGGCCTGGCCGGGCGAGCCGTACAGGCCGACCACGCTGCCGATGAGCACGATGCGGCCGCGCTTGAGGCGGACCATGCCCTTGGCGGCGCGCCGCGCGCACCGGTGGGCGCCACCGAGGTTGGTGTCGAGGACGGCGGCGAAGTCGTCGTCGGTGGCGCGCATGAGGAGGGCGTCGCGGGTGACGCCGGCGTTGGCGACCAGCACCTCGACGGGCCCGTGGGCCTCCTCGGCGCGGGAGAAGGCGGCGTCGACGGACGTGGTGTCGGTCACATCCGCCTGCACGGCGAGCGCACCCTCGGCGACGTCCTCGGGGCGCCCGGTGCGGTACGTGCCCACCACGCGGTCCCCCTGGGCGACGAACGCGGCCGCGATCGCGCGGCCGATCCCCCGGTCAGCCCCCGTCACCAGCACGCTGCGGCCGTCCGGCACGCGCCACCCCCTGCTCCTGGGCCCGTGCGGCCCTCGTCGAGTCCCGTCGACCGGTGCGGCGCTGGCTCGGTGTGAGCAGCGCGACGTCCGGCTCTCGCCGGCGCACGCTACCGGCACGCCGGACGTACGGTTGACCCGTGGCTCGCACGCAGACCCCGAGGTCGGACCGGCGGAGCACCTCCACCACCCCGTCGATCACGTCCGTCGGGCGCTCCCACCAGCAGGACATCAACTCCCGGATGCTCAAGTACAGCATCACGATGGGCATCCGGGTGCTGTGCTTCGGGCTCATCTTCGTGCTCCCGAGCCCCTGGCGGTGGGTGGCGGCGGTCGGCGCGATCTTCCTCCCCTACGTCGCGGTGCTCATCGCCAACGCCGGGCGCGAGCGCCTGCCGGTGAGCTGGGGCTCGGGCAGGTCCCTGCGCGACGTTCCGTCCCCGCACCGCGATCAGCCGGTGGCCGAGCCCTCGGCGCTGCGTCCGGTGCAGGTGGTGCGCGGCGAGACGGTGGACGGCGCCCGCGAGGGCGCGGCCGGGGACGCTCCGGGCGCTGGCGCAGCGGCTCCTGCGCAGCGGGCGGGCGCCGAGCCCCCCACGCCGGGGACCGCCACCGACGACGACCCGCCGCAGGCCCGCGCCAGCTGACGGGCTCACTGACCCGGCCGGCCGAGCTGCCCGGGGCGGACCACGCAGAGCGACGGCACTGCTCCGACCAGCGAGGCGCCGTCACCCCGGGTCCACCAAGAGGGTGACACCGCGCCGGTCCTGCACCGCCACAGCAGATCTGTCGTGCACGATCCTCTCGGCGCGAGACGTCCCCCCGTCGGCTCGCGCTGGCGCCGGGCGGCCCCCCACCGCCCGGCGCCCGCCCGACCACCCCCGGGTCCCCCAGTGCTCCCTCTCGCGACGCTCGCGCCCCCCGGAGAGCAGCCGGGAGCCGTTCATCCCCAGGCAACCCGCAGGACGTCCGGGGTTCCCCGGGGGCCCCGGCGGGTGCGACCATGGGGCCATGGCCTTCGAGCTGCACGAGCCCGCGCCCGACCTGGTCTGCAGCGCACGGGGGTGTCGGGCCGTCGCGGCCCACGCCCTCCTGTGGAACAACCCGCGGCTGCACACCCCCGAGCGGCGCAAGACCTGGCTCGCCTGCGCCGAGCACCTCGACCACCTGTCCGCGCACCTGCAGGTCCGCGGCTTCCTGCGCGAGGTGGAGGCCGTCTCGGCCCCCGCCCCGCTCGCCGGGTCGCGCACGGCCTGACCCCACCGGGGAGGGTCCTGCACGCGCAGGGTCCACCCAGCCGGGCGCCGTACCGTGGAGGGGTGCACCGGCTGCTGCTGCAGCGGCGATGGCTGAGGGCGATCGCCCTCGCCCTGCTGTTCACCCTCGCGTGCCTGGCGCTGGCGCGGTGGCAGTGGGACCGGCGCGTCGAGCGCCTGGCGGCCATCGAGCTGGTGCAGGCCAACTACCACCGCCCTCCGGTGGCCCTGTCCGCCGTCGTGCCTCCTGGCGCGAACGCCCTGCCCGCGGGGAGCACCTGGACCCCGGTGGCCGTCAGCGGCACCTACCTCCCCGGCTCCACCCTCCTCGTGCGGCACCGCCAGCACGCCGACAGCGGGTACGGCTACGAGGTCCTCGTCCCCCTGCAGCTCGACGACGGCCGCGTGCTCGTCGTCGACCGGGGGTGGCTGCCGCCCGACCCGGCCACGGCCGACGCCCCCTCCGCCGTCCCGGCCCCTCCGGCGGGCCGGGTGAGCGCGGTGGTGCGCCTGCGGCCCTCGGAGCCGGTCGACGGGCGCAGTGCGCCGCCCGGACAGGTGCAGGCCGTGGACCTGCCCGGCACCGTCGCCGCCGGGGTCCGCGCGTCCGCGGGGAACGGCACGGCTGCGCAGCTCGTCACCGCCTCCTACGGCGAGCTCGAGGCGCGCAGCGAGCAGCCGGCCCCCTCGGCAACCCCGCCGGCAGCGCCCGACGAGCCCAGCCTCGACGAGGGCCCCCACCTCGGGTACACCGTGCAGTGGCTGCTGTTCGCCGTCGGCGCGTGGGTCTTCCTGGTCGTCCACATGCGTCGCGCCGCCTACGAGGCCGACGTCGCCGCGGGTCGCCGCGAGCGCCGTGCGGAGCTGGTGGTGCGCGACCCGAACCGGCCGCCGACCGACGAGGAGGTCGAGGACGCCGCCGTGGAGGCGATGCTCGCCCACGCGCGCGCCGCCAGCGAGCGGCAGCTGGGTGTCTCCGAGAGCGTCAGGCGGTCCGTCACGCAGCCAGAGGACCGTCGCTGAACTGCGTGCGGTGCAGCTCGGCGTACAGGCCCCCGCGGGCGACCAGCTCGGCGTGGCGCCCGCGCTCCACGACGCGGCCCTCGTCGACCACGCAGATGAGGTCGGCGCTGCGGACCGTGGACAGGCGGTGGGCGATGACGATGCTCGTGCGGCCGACCAGCGCCGCGTCGAGCGCCTCCTGCACCGCGCGCTCGGAGGAGCTGTCGAGGTGCGCGGTGGCCTCGTCGAGGACGACGACGCTGGGCGCCCGCAGCAGCAGCCGCGCCAGCGCCACGCGCTGCTTCTCGCCGCCGGAGAGGCGGTGGCCCCGCTCGCCGACCACGGTGTCCAGCCCCTGCGGCAGCGCGCGCACCACGCCGTCGGCGCGGGCCGCGGCCAGGGCGTCCCACAGGTCCGCCTCGGCGGCGTCGGCGCGGGCGTAGAGGAGGTTGGCGCGGACGGTGTCGTGGAAGAGGTGGGCGTCCTGGCTGACCACGCCCACGCGGCGGCGCAGCTCGGCCTGGGTGGTCTCCCGCACGTCGACGCCGCCGACCCGCACGCTGCCGGAGTCGACGTCGTGCAGGCGCGCCACCAAGGAGGCCAGCGTCGTCTTCCCCGCGCCGCTGCGGCCCACCAGCGCCACGACCTGCCCGGCGGCCGCCGTGATGCTCACGCCGCGCACCACGGGCTCCTCCGGGTCCGCAGCGGCAGGGCCAGCACCGTCTCCGCCACCACCGTCCGCGCCACCGGCAGCACCGGGAGCACCGGGAGCACTGGGAGCCTGCAGCGACGCCAGCGTCGAGACGGCGGGGTAGGTGAAGACGACGTCGCACAGCTCCACGTCGAGCGGGCCCTCCGGCAGGTGCCGCGGGCGCTCGGGGTCGCGCACGGCGGGCGCGAGGTCGAGCACCTCGAAGACCCGCTCGAAGGAGACCAGCGCGGTCATGACGTCCACCTGCACGTTCGCCAGGCCGGTGATGGGGCCGTACAGGCGCGCCAGCAGCGCCGCCAGCGCGACGAGCGAGCCCGTGGTGACCGATCCGCTGATGGCGAGCCACCCGCCCACGCCGTAGACCATCGCCGTCGCCAGCGCGGCGAGCGCGGTCAGGCCCGCGAAGAAGACGCGGCTGCTGAGCGCGGTGCGCACGCCCACGTCGCGGACGGCGGCGGCCTTGGCGCGGAACTGGGCGGACTCGTCGTCGTCGTCGCCGTAGGTCTTCACGAGCAGCGCCCCGGCCACGCCGAAGCGCTCCGTCATGCGCTCGCCCAGGTCGGCGTTGCGCTGCATGGCCTCGCGGCGCAGCGCCGCCAGCCGGCGGCCCACCCTGCGCGCAGGCAGGAGGAACGCCGGCACCACCACCAGCGCCAGCAGCGTGATCTGCCAGCTGAGCACGAGCATCGCGGCCAGCACGGCCACGAGCGTCACCGCGTTGGACAGGACCCCCGCCGCCGTGGAGGTGAAGGCCTGCTGCGCGCCGACGACGTCGCTGTTGAGGCGCGAGACCAGCGCACCCGTCTGGCTGCGGGTGAAGAAGCCGACGGACTGACGCTGGACGTGCTCGAAGACCGCGCTGCGCAGCTCGTAGATGAGGCCCTCGCCGATGCGGGCCGACAGCCACCGCTGCACCAGGGACAGGCCGGCCTCGGCCAGGGCCACGGCGGCCACGAGCAGGGCCAGGACGACGACGACGGAGCGGTCGCCGGTGCGCACGCCGTCGTCGATGAGGTGGCGCAGCAGCAGGGGCGGCACGGCGACGAGAGCGCCGTCCAGCACGACGAGCGCGGTGAAGACCGCCAGCGGCCTGCGGTGGGGCCTCGCCAGGCCCGCGACGCGGCGGAGGGTCCCGGGCGCGAGGCGGTGCTCGCGCACCGACCCGTCGCGGCTGAAGGACCGCATGGCGGCCCAGCCGCTGGTGCTGCTCATCGCAGGGGGTCAACAGGCCGGGAGCGCCGGTGCTTCCCGTCCGCCCCCTGCGTCTCCCGGACGCGGGCCGCCACGCTGTTCGAGCGGACCCGCCTCCGGAGTCGGCTCAGCTCGCCTTGCGCGCACCTCGCGTCGCCCCACCGCGACTGCGGAGTGAGACGTCGCTCTCGGTGAGGATGCGGTGCACGAAGCCGTACGAGCGGCCCGTCTCCGCAGCCAGAGCACGGATGCTGGCGCCCTGGGCGTACTTCGCCTTGAGGTCGTCGGCGAGCGTGGTGCGCTCCCCTCCGGTGATGCGTGCGCCCTTCTTGATCACTGGGTTGTCGCTCACTGTGTTGCCCTCCTGAGTGGTGCTCGACCAGTCCCCTGCTGGCCGCGCCCGTCCACCGCAGTGCTTCGGCGGTGTCCGGAACGACCATGGTGCCCTCCATGGTGCGACCTCGTCACACCTGGTGCCACCGGCATCGATCTTCTCGCGCCGAGGCGCCTGCGCGAACCCCCCGCGCCGCGGCGCCACCAGCTTCGCCCGGACGGCCCCCAGCCGTCCCCCAGCGACCGCCCCGGAGGCGTCCAGCCGACGCACCGGCGAGGTGCCGGGGGATGTCAGGCCAGCGAGACCAGCTCGGCGTACTCCGGGCTCCAGAGGTCTTCCTGGCCGTCGGGGAGGAGCACGACGCGCTCAGGCTCCAGGGCGTGCACGGCGCCCTCGTCGTGGGTGACCAGGACCACCGCTCCCTCGTAGCGGCGCAGCGCGTCGAGGACCTCCTCGCGGCTGGCCGGGTCGAGGTTGTTGGTCGGCTCGTCGAGCAGGAGCACGTTGGCGGCGCTCACCACGAGCATCGCCAGCGCCAACCGCGTCTTCTCCCCGCCGGACAGCACGCCCGCCGGCTTGTGGACGTCGTCACCGATGAAGAGGAACGAGCCCAGCACGCTGCGCACACCGGTGTCGTCGAGGTCGGGTGCCGCCGAGCGCATGTTCTCCAGCACGCTGCGGGAGACGTCGATGGTCTCGTGCTCCTGGGCGTAGTAGCCCAGCCGCAGGCCGTGGCCGGGGAGCACGGCGCCGGTGTCCGGCGTCTCCACACCCCCGAGCAGGCGCAGCAGCGTGGTCTTGCCGGCGCCGTTGAGGCCCAGCACCACCACCTTGCTGCCCTTGTCGATGGCGAGGTCGACCCCGGTGAAGATCTCCAGCGACCCGTAGGACTTGGACAGGTGCTCCGCCGTCAGGGGCGTGCGTCCGCAGGGCGCCGGGGAGGGGAAGCGCAGCTTGGCCACCCGGTCGGCCTGGCGGACGTCCTCCAGGCCCGCGACCAGCTTCTCGGCGCGCTTGGCCATGTTCTGGGCCGCCACGGCCTTGGTCGCCTTGGCGCGCATCTTGTCGGCCTGGGCCATGAGCGTGCCCGCCTTCTTCTCGGCGTTGGCGCGCTCGCGCTTGCGGCGCTCCTCGTCGATGCGGCGCTGGTCGAGGTAGAGCTTCCAGCCGACGTTGTAGAGGTCGAGCTGGGAGCGGTTGGCGTCGAGGTGGAAGACCTTGGTGCAGACCGCCTCGAGCAGGCCGACGTCGTGGCTGATGACCACCAGGCCGCCGGAGTACGTCTTGAGGTGGTCGCGCAGCCAGACGATCGAGTCGGCGTCGAGGTGGTTGGTGGGCTCGTCCAGGAGCAGCACCTCGGCGTCCGAGAAGAGGATCCGCGCCAGCTCCACGCGGCGGCGCTGGCCGCCGGACAGCGTCCCCAGCGGCTGGGCCAGCACCCGCTCGGGCAGGTTCAGGTTCGCGGCGATCCGGTGCGCCTCGGACTCCGCCGCGTACCCGCCGGCGGCGGTGAAGCGCGCCTCGAGCTTGGCGTACCGGTCCATCGCCTTCGTCCGGGCGGCGGGGTCGTCACCGGCCATCTCGGCCTCGGCAGCGCGCATCTTGGCGACCACCGAGTCCAGGTTGCGCGCCGAGAGCACGCGGGCGATGGCCGACTGCTCGAGGTCGCCCGTGCGGGGGTCCTGCGGGAGGTAGCCCACGGGCCCGTCCGAGGTCACCGAGCCGCCGGCCGGCTGGGTCTCCCCGGACAGGACGCGGGTCAGGGTCGTCTTGCCGGCGCCGTTGCGGCCCACCAGGCCCACCCGGTCGCCGCGTCCGACGCGGAAGGTGGCCCCCGAGACCAGCAGGCGGGCGCCGGCGCGGAGCTCTACGTCAGTCGCTGTGATCATGTCCTGCCCATTCTAGGCGCCGCCGGGCTCCCCCTTGGGCGCCTCGGCCCGCTTCTGCCAGGGTGTCCCCGTGGCCATCACCGCTGACCTGCCCGGACGGCTGCCCCGGCGCGCCGTCCTCGCCGACCTCGTCCCCGCCGTCGGCGCGTCCACCCGGGTGCGCGACGCGCTGCTCGTGACCGGGGGCGCCCTGTTCACGGCCCTGCTCGCCCAGGTGGTCGTGCCGCTGCCCGGCACCCCGGTGCCGATCACCGGCCAGACCCTGGCGCTCGTCCTCGTCGCCGCCTCGCTCGGACCGGTGCGGGGTCTGTCGTCGATGGGTCTGTACGCCGTCCTGGGCGCCGTCGGGCTGCCCTTCTACTCCGAGGCGTCCGGCGGCTGGCACGTCGTGGCCGGCGCCACCGGCGGCTACATCGTCGGGTTCCTGCCCGCCGCCTTCCTCATCGGGCTGGCCGCCCGCCACGGCGCCGACCGCCGCTGGTGGCGCGCGGTGCCCCTGTTCGCCGCCGGCCAGCTGGTCGTCTTCGCCGTCGGCGTGCCGTGGCTGGCGCTGGCGACGGGCATGAGCGCCGGCCAGGCCGTGGCCGCCGGCTTCACGCCGTTCCTGCTCGGTGGGCTCGTCAAGGCCGTCATCGCCGGTGTGGCCCTGCCCGGCGCCTGGAAGCTCAGCCGCCGCGCCCGCTGACCGCTCTCGTGATCGTGCAGGAGACCCGCACCCGAGACCTCCGGGGGCGGGTCTCCTGCATCATCGAGCAGGTGGTGGTCGCAGTGGTCAGGCCGCACCGGGCCCGTCGTCAGGAACTGCTCGGCCCGCCCTGACCCGCCTGGGCGCACGCCGCCTGCAGCTGGGCCACCTGCCCCTCGTCTGGGCCGCCGTCCCCCAGCAGCTGGTCGGCCTGGGCGACGACGTCGCCGTCCACACCCGCCGCCTCCGCCGCCCGGACCGCCGCGCGCAGCTGCGCCAGGTCCTGCTCGCTGAGCTGCCCGTCCTCCACGGCGCCGCACACCTGCTGCAGCGCCGCGGCGCGGGCGGCCCCGACCGCCGCGGAGCTGGCGCCCTCCCCCGCCGCGGAGGCGATGTCGCCGGCCGCCGCGCACCCGGCCAGGGCGAGCGCTGCGCCCGCTCCGGCGACGACGGTCATCACGCTGCGTCGTGTGGTGATCACGGGACTAGGGTCGCACGCGCCCGGGCCCGCTGGGTCCCGGACGAAGCGCCCCTGCGGGTGCCGGCTCGGCGCCGACGCGGACCCGGACGCAGCGGGCCCGTCGCGCGACCTCGACGAGGACGGCGCGCCGCGGGTCCGGGACGTCCAGCAGCGGGCCCCGCGGCAGGGCGTGCAGACGTGGCGCCCCGGGGTCGGGAACGCTATCGACCACGGCCGCGACGAGCTGGCGGTCCCCGCCGAGCACCAGCACCTCCGGCGCGAGGCCCCCTGCTCCGGCCGTCGCGCGGCCGAGCACGCCGCCCAGGCCGTCGCGCGCCGCCGCGACGAGGCCGTCGGCCTGGTTGGCGCGCCGGCGGGCGTACCGCTGCTGGCTCCAGCCCCCGGCGGCGGTGCGGGACTGCACGTAGCGCGTGCCATGGGTGCCGTCGAGCAGCTCACCGCCGCGCGCCAGGCCCACGGCCCACCCGCCCCGCCGCGCGAGCACCAGCAGCGCCGTCCGCTCGAGCGCGGCATGAGCGGCCAGCGCTGCGACGCGCTCGCCGACGTCGTCGTCCTCAGGAGCTTCCGCGGAGCACGTCGGGAGCGCCAGGGGCACAGGCAGGGGCGGCCAGGGCACCTCGAGGTCGGCCACCTCGCCGTCGGCGGCCCGCAGCAGCAGGTGCTCCGGCGTCGCCAGCTCATGACGCACGGGACCGTGGGAGGCGGTGAAGCGCGCGACCCAGCCGGCGAGGCGCTCCGGGGCCACCTCGACCAGCCGGCTGGTCACCGGCGGCCCTCCCCCGTGACGCCGGACGCGCAGAACCCCGCCGGGAGGCCCTGGACGGACCCCCTGGCGGGGCTCTGCACGTCGGCGGTCACCGGCTCAGACGTTGAATCCGAGCGCCCGCAGCTGGTCGCGGCCGTCCGGGGTGATCTTCTGCATGTCCCACGGCGGCATCCACACCCAGTTGATGCGGTGGTCGTCGACGACGCCCGAGAGGACGTCGGCCACCTGCGCCTCGATCTCCTCGGTCAGCGGGCACGCCGCCGACGTGAGGGTCATGTCGATGACGGCGGTGCGCGGCTCCTCCACGGTCAGGCCGTAGACGAGGCCGAGGTCCACCACGTTGATGCCGAGCTCGGGGTCGACGACGTCCTTGAGGGCCTCCTCGACGTCGGCGACGTCGACGTCGGACATCAGGCGCTCACCGGCGCCGAGCTGTCGAGGAAGCGGTCGTAGCCGTTCTCCTCGAGGTCGTCGGCGAGCTCGGGGCCACCCTCCTCGGCCACGCGGCCGGCCACGAAGACGTGGACGAAGTCGGGCTTCACGTAGCGCAGGATGCGCGTGTAGTGCGTGATGAGCAGCAGGCCGGTCTCGCCGGTGGCGCCGACGCGGTTGACGCCCTCGGACACGACGCGCAGGGCGTCGACGTCGAGGCCGGAGTCGGTCTCGTCCAGGACGGCGATCTTCGGCTTCAGGAGCTCCATCTGCAGGATCTCGTGGCGCTTCTTCTCACCGCCGGAGAAGCCCTCGTTGACGTTGCGCTCGGCGAACGCCGGGTCCATGCGCAGCTGGTCCATGGCCGTGCGCACGTCCTTGGTCCAGTGGCGCAGCGACGGGGCCTCACCGGAGACGGCGGTCTTGGCGGTGCGCAGGAAGTTCGACACCGTCACGCCCGGCACCTCGACGGGGTACTGCATCGCGAGGAAGAGCCCGGCGCGGGCGCGCTCGTCGACGCTCATCGCGAGGACGTCCTCGCCGTCGAGGGTCACCGAGCCGCTGGTGACCTCGTAGCGGGGGTGGCCGGCGATGGAGTACGCCAGCGTCGACTTGCCGGACCCGTTCGGGCCCATGATCGCGTGGGTCTCGCCGGCGCGGACGGTCAGGTCGACGCCGCGCAGGATCTGCTTGTCACCGGCGTCGGGGGTCTTGACGCTGACGTGCAGGTCGCGGATCTCCAGGGTGGCCATGCTCGGGTGTTCTCCTCGGTCGAGGGTGCTTCAGGACTGTGGCTGCGACTCGGCGCGGGCGCCGACGTCGGTGGTGGCGTCGACGAGGACGTCGTCGCCGTCGAGGGTGAGGGCGTACACGGGCACGGGGTGCACCGCGGGCAGGGCGCTCGGCCGGCCGGTGCGCAGGTCGAAGGCCGACCCGTGCAGCCAGCACTCGATCCTGCAGTCCTCGACGTCACCCTCGGACAGGGAGACCGCCTGGTGGCTGCAGGTGTCGGAGATGGCGTGGAGCTGTCCGTCGGAGTCACGGACCACCGCGACGGGCACGAGGTCGCCGCGGGGCCCCGGGGCCTCGACGCGCAGGGCGCCGAGCTCCGGGACGTCCGCGGCGGAGCACACCCGCACCGCACCGCTGCTCATCGCCGACCCGCCCGGCGGCTCACGCGCGAGCGCCGAGGAGCTCCGCCTCGACGCCGTCGGCCACCGCCGGGACGTCGGCGCTGGAGGCCGCACCCGTCGCGCCGACCTCGGCGGCGAGCTCGAGCTCGGCGTCGATCGCGGCCATCAGCTGCTCGGAGACCGAGGCGACGCCGATCTGCTGGATGACGTCGGCGAAGAACGCGCGGACCACCATGCGGCGGGCCTGGTCCTCCGGGATGCCGCGGCTCTGCAGGTAGAAGAGCTGCTCGTCGTCGAAGCGGCCGGTGGCGCTGGCGTGGCCGGCCCCGACGATCTCGCCGGTCTCGATCTCGAGGTTCGGCACCGAGTCGGCGCGGGCGCCGTCGGTGAGCACGAGGTTGCGGTTCAGCTCGTAGGTGTCGGTGCCCAGCGCACTGGCGCGGATGAGCACGTCACCGACCCACACGGCGCGGGCGGTCTCGCCCTGCAGCGCGCCCTTGTAGACCACGTTGGACCGGCAGTTGGCCGCCTCGTGGTCGACGAAGGAGCGGTGCTCCAGGTGCTGGCCGGCGTCGGAGAAGTACACGCCGAGCAGGGTCGCGTCACCGCCGGGGCCGGCGTAGCGGACCGTCGAGCCCACGCGGACGAGCGACCCGCCGAGGGTCACCACGACGTGCTTGACGGTGGCGTCGCGCCCGACCTGCAGGTCGTGCTGGGCGAGGTGGACGGCGTCGTCGTCCCACTGGTGGACGCTGACGACGACGAGGTGCGCGCCCTCGGCCGCCACGACCTCGACGCCGCTGGCGACCAGGCCGCCACCGGAGTGGTCCAGGACCACGGTGGACCGGCTGTGGGGACCGGCCTGCACCACGAGGTGCCCGGCAGCGCGCTCGGCCCCGGCGGGGGTGGAGACCCTCACCAGCACCGGCTCCGCCAGCTCGGCCTCGGCCGCCACGGCGACGACGTCGACGGCGCCCGCGGCGGTCGCGTCGCCCCAGGCCACGGCGGCCGCTCGGTCACCGGGCACGTAGCCCTTCCCGGCGCCGTCCGACGAGCCGCTGGCGGAGCGGCGGTGCGTCACGCCGTCCGTGGAGCCGACCTCCACCTGCAGGCCGGTGGGCGAGCCCGCGGGCTCGAACAGGGCCCGGGCGCGGTCGAGGGGCGTGAAGCGCCACTCCTCCTCGCGCCCGCTGGGCACGGGGAAGTCGGCGGCGTCGAACGACGTGCGTCGCTCGGCGCGGTTGGTCGCGGGGACCCCCGCACCGTGGCTGTGCGCGTTCAGGCCGTGCTGCGCAGGCGCCGAGGCGACCGCGTCGCCCCCGTCGGGGACGGCGGTGGCGGGGACCTCGGTGCTCAGCGCGGCCGGGGCCCCGCCGGGCAGGTCGAGCGCCAGGTCCTCACGGCCGGCGTCGAGGTCGTCGAGCCCGAGGGCGGCGTCGGTGCCGACGCCGCCCTGGACCGCTGACGTGGTGGGGCTGTTGGACGTGTCAGCCATGCTCAGCCGACCGCTCCTTCCATCTGCAGCTCGATGAGCCGGTTGAGCTCGAGGGCGTACTCCATGGGCAGCTCACGGGCGATCGGCTCGATGAAGCCGCGCACGATCATCGCCATCGCCTCGTCCTCGGCCATGCCGCGGCTCATGAGGTAGAAGAGCTGGTCCTCGGAGACCTTCGAGACGGTCGCCTCGTGCCCCATCGACACGTCGTCCTCGCGGACGTCGACGTAGGGGTAGGTGTCGGAGCGGCTGATCGAGTCGACCAGCAGCGCGTCGCAGCGCACCGTCGACGCCGAGCCACCGGCGCCCTCGAGCACCTGGACCAGCCCGCGGTAGGACGAGCGGCCACCGCCGCGCGCCACGGACTTGGAGATGATCGAGCTGGAGGTGTTGGGCGCGGCGTGCACCATCTTGGCGCCCGCGTCCTGGTGCTGGCCCTCGCCCGCGAAGGCGATCGACAGCGTCTCGCCCTTGGCGTGCTCGCCCATCAGGAAGATCGCCGGGTACTTCATCGTCACCTTGGAGCCGATGTTGCCGTCGATCCACTCCATGGTGGCGCCCTCGGCGGCGGTCGCCCGCTTGGTGACGAGGTTGTAGACGTTGTTCGACCAGTTCTGGATGGTCGTGTAGCGCACGCGGGCGTTCTTCTTCACCACGATCTCGACCACCGCGGAGTGCAGCGAGTCGGACTTGTAGATCGGCGCGGTGCAGCCCTCGACGTAGTGCACGTACGAGCCCTCGTCGGCGATGATCAGCGTGCGCTCGAACTGGCCCATGTTCTCGGTGTTGATCCGGAAGTAGGCCTGCAGCGGGATCTCCACGTGCACGCCCGGCGGCACGTAGATGAAGGACCCGCCCGACCACACGGCCGTGTTGAGCGCGGCGAACTTGTTGTCGCCCGGGGGGATGACGGAGCCGAAGTACTCCTGGAACAGCTCCGGGTGCTCGCGCATGCCGGAGTCGGTGTCCAGGAAGATGACGCCCTGGCGCTCGAGCTCCTCGTTGATCTGGTGGTAGACCACCTCGGACTCGTACTGCGCGGCGACGCCGGCGACCAGGCGCTGCTTCTCCGCCTCGGGGATGCCGAGCCGATCGTACGTGTTCTTGATGTCGGCGGGCAGGTCGTCCCAGCTGGTCGCCTGCTTCTCGGTCGACTTCACGAAGTACTTGATGTTCTCGAAGTCGATCTCGGACAGGTCGCTGCCCCAGTCGGGCATCGGCTTGCGGCCGAACATCTTCAGCGCCTTCAGGCGGGTGCGGAGCATCCACTCCGGCTCGTCCTTGCGGGCCGAGATGTCGCGGACGACGTCCTCGGACAGCCCGCGACGCGCGGTCTCGCCGGCGGAGTCGGAGTCGGCCCACCCGTACTGGTAGGTGCCGAGACCGGCGAGCTCGGGGTTGCGAGCCTCGATGTCGTTGAGCTCGGGGCTGGTGTCTGTGCTCATGCGCTCCGTCCCTGGGTGGGGTGCGACGTCTTGGGGGTCTGCGGGGTCGGGCTGGTGGGCTGGCGGTCGGTCGGGCTGGCGGGCGTGCTGGTCGTGGTCACGTGCGTGGTGCACGCGTGGTGTCCGGCCGCCAGGGTGGCCAGCCGGCGGACCGGCGCGCCGATGAGCCGGGCGAAGGCGGCGGTCTCCGCCTCGCACAGCTCGGGGTGGCGGCCGGCGACGGCCTGCACGGGGCAGTGGCCCTGCACCAGCTGGACCGAGGTCGGCACCGCCGGCTGCCCCTGTCCCGACGGCGCTGCAGTGCTGCGCGGGGTGCCGAGGACGGCGGTGCGGGCAGCGTAGCCGTCAGCCGTGAGGGCCTCGGCCAGCGCACCGGCCCTGGCCGCGGGCGCGGCGCCGGCGGCGTCGACGCTGTCGCGGTGGCGCGCCACCAGCTCGTCGGCGCGCTGGCGGGCGAACCGCTCGAGCGCCTCGTGGCCCGCCTCGCGCTCGAGGGCGCTCAGGGCGGCGGCAGCGAGGTCGTCGTAGGCGCCGGGAGCGGCGGCGTGCCCGGCCTCGGTGGCCACCCACCCGCGGGCCGGACGGCCGGGGCCGCGGTTCCCGGCGACGAGGGGGGCCTGGCGCACGAGGCCGTCGGCGGCGAGCGCGTCCAGGTGGCGGCGCACGGCGGCGGGGGTGACGCCCAGGTCGCTCGCGAGCTGGGCCGCCGTCACCGGTCCGCGCGCCAGCACGGTGCGCGAGACGCGCTCCCGGGTGCCCGCTGCGGACAGCTCCGGCGCCGCCGAGGCGTGCGCGTCGCCCGGGGTCTCGGAGGTGGCCATGCTTTGCACAACACCATGGTGCCCTAATCCCCTTCCCCCGCCGAGCGGCTGATCGCCCGTGAGGAGCGTCACGCCGCGCGAGACCCCCCACCGCACGCCGCCGGAGGCCGGAGCGGGCCGACCTAGACTCCCGACGTGCTCCCACCCCGCGGCGACGCCGCCGCCGCCCTGGTGGTGCGCGGCCTGGTCAAGCGGTACGGGCGGCGCACGGCGCTCGACGGCCTCGACCTGGAGGCGCGGCGCGGCGAGGTCACCGCGGTGCTCGGTCCCAACGGGGCCGGCAAGACCACGCTCGTCGAGTGCTGCACGGGGCTGCGCCGTCCCGACGGCGGCTCGCTGTCGGTGCTCGGGCTCGACCCGCGCGCCGACGGCCGACCCCTGGCGGCGCGCACCGGCGTGCTCCTGCAGGACGGCGGCCTGCCCGGCGGCGCACCCGCCGAGGCCGTGCTGCGCCTGGTCGCCGCCCAGCACTCCGACCCCATGGACGTCCCCGAGCTCGCCCGCCTGCTCGGCGTCGACGGGTTCGGGCGGACGAACGTCCGCCGCCTGTCCGGCGGCCAGAAGCAGCGCCTGGCGCTGGCGTGCGCCGTGGTCGGCCGGCCGGAGCTCGCCTTCCTCGACGAGCCCAGCACCGGGCTGGACCCGCACGCCCGCGCCGTCGTGTGGGACCTGCTGGAGCAGCTGCGGGCCGCCGGCACGGCCGTCCTGCTGACCACGCACTCCATGGCCGAGGCCGAGCGCCTGGCCGACGCCGTCGTCGTCGTCCGCGACGGCCGGGCCGTGGCGAGCGGCACGGTGGAGGAGCTGACCTCCTCCGGGCCGGAGGTGCTGCGCTTCGGTGCGCCCGCCGGCCTGCCCCTGGACGCGCTGCGCGCGGCACTGCCCACCTCGGTGGCCACCGACGAGGCGGAGCCGGGCCGCTACGAGGTGACGGCGCTGCGGCCGGGCGCCGTCGACCCGCAGGTCGTCGCGACCGCGGCGTCCTGGTGCGCCGCGCAGGGCGTGCTGCCGCAGGGCCTGGCGGTGGGGCGGCGCTCGCTGGAGGACGTGGTGCTGGAGCTCACAGGAGGTCCCTCGCGGTGGGCGGCGTGAACGACCGGGGCAGGACGCCGACGGACGGGCTCGTCCTCGCCCCGGGCGGTGGCGCGGCCCCGGCCGCGGCGCGGGTGCTGGCCCAGGCCCGCTTCGAGGTGGGCGTGCTCCTGCGCAACGGCGAGCAGCTGCTGGTCAGCCTCGTCCTGCCCGCGCTGGCGCTGCTCGTGCTCGCGCGGACGCCCGTCGGGGCCGTCGTCGTGCCGGCGTCGCTGGCCGGGGTCGCGCGCATCGACGTCGTCGCGCCGGGGGTGCTCGGCCTGGCGGTCCTGTCCACGGCCTTCACCGGTCAGGCGATCGCCCTCGGCTTCGACCGCCGCTACGGGGTGCTGCGGCTGCTGGCCACCACCCCGCTGGGCCGGTCGGGGCTGCTGCTGGGACGGGGCCTGGCGGTGCTGGCGGTCGAGGCGCTGCAGGTGGTGGTGCTCGGCGGGCTGGCGCTGGCACTGGGGTGGCAGCCGCTGGCGGCCGGCCCTGCGGCGCTCCCGCTCCTGCTGCTGGCGCTGCTGCTCGGCACCGCGGCCTTCGCCGCGCTGGCGCTCCTGCTGGCGGGGTCCCTGCGCGCCGAGGCGGTGCTGGCCGTGGCCAACCTCGCCTGGGTGCTGCTCGCCGGCGCGGGCCTGCTCGTGCCGCGGGAGGCGGCCGGGGCGGCCGGGCCGCTGCTGGCGGCGCTGCCGTCGGCGGCCCTCGGCGACGCGGTGCGCGCGGCCTCGCTCGACGGCGTGCTCGCGCTCGGTCCGTGCGCGGTGCTGCTGGCGTGGGCCGCCGCGGCCGGGGCGCTCGTGGTGCGCACCTTCCGCTGGAGCTGACCCGGGGAGCGCAGGCCCGCTCACGGGGCGCTGTGGCGCACCCGACAGGCCGCGGCACGCCCGACGTGCAGGACTCCCCCTCCGGCCCACCTACCCTGCTGGGGTGACCAGCACGACCGCCCGCTACGGTCCCGCGACCCCCTCGCCGCAGGACCCGACCCCGGCCGCTGGCCGCCTCGGCCGCGGCACCCGCGCCGTGCTCCTCGCCAACCTCGTCGCCGAGGTCGGCATCGTGGTCACCGGTGGCCTCGTGCGCCTCACCGGCTCGGGGCTCGGGTGCCCGACGTGGCCCCAGTGCGCGCCCGGCTCGTACGTGCCGACCGTCCACCAGGCCGAGGGTTTCCACAAGTACATCGAGTTCGGCAACCGCACGCTCACCTTCCTCGTGCTCGTGCTCGCCGTGGCCGCGCTCGTGGCCGTGTGGCGGCTGCGGGGCCCTGACGGGGCACCGCGACGCCGGCTGCGCGCGCTCGCCGTCGTCCCCGTCGTGGGGGTGCTGCTGCAGGCCGTCATCGGCGGGATCACCGTGCTGACCCGCCTGTCACCGTTCACGGTGTCCGTCCACTTCCTCGTGTCCATGGTGCTCGTCGCCGCATCCACGCTGCTCCTGCTGCGGGCGCTCGAGGGGGACGGTCCCCCGCGGCTGCTCGTGCACCCCGCCGTGAGGCTGCTCGCCGTGGGCCTCGCCGCCGTCACGGCGCTGGTGCTCGCCGTCGGCACCGTGGTCACCGGCGCCGGCCCCCACTCCGGGGACGCCGAGGAGCCCGCCCGGTACGCCCTCGACCCGCGCACCGTCAGCTGGCTCCACGCCGACCTCGTGCTGCTGCTCGTGGGCCTGCTCATCGGCCTGCTCGTCGCCCTGCACGTCTCCCCCGCCCCGGCGGTGGCGAAGCGCCGCGGCTGGTGGGTGCTCGGCGTGGTCCTGCTGCAGGGCCTCATCGGCTACGTCCAGTACGCCACCGCGCTGCCCGTGCCGCTGGTCGCGCTGCACATGCTCGGCGCCTGCCTGCTCGTGGTGGCCGTGACGGCGCAGTGGACGTCGCTGCGCGAGCGCACCGGCGCCGCCCCCGCCCGCCGCGCCTGACGCCGCCTCTGGGACGTCTCGGGCGGCCTCGAGCACGGGGCGCTGCGGGGCCCGTGCCGGACCGCGCCGACCGGTCGCACCGCTCGCGAGGGCTGGCAGCGCGCTGGCGGGGTCCGGGGTCACGCCGGGGCAGTTCCTGGCCCTGGACTCCGCCAGCGCGGCGACACCTGCTCCCGTGGACGTCGCCGTCGTCGTCCTGGTGGGCCGCTCGGACGGCCGTGGGGTGCTCCGCGCCACTCCTCTGCTGGCACGGGGTGGCCCTGTGCCAGCCCCACGAGCACAGGGCCACCCCGTGCCAGACCAGACGGGCAGGCGCAGGGGTGAGGACGACGACGGGCGCAGCCGGCCCGGGCGGGGCCGGCTGCGCCCGTCAGGGGCAGCGCGTCAGCGGGTCAGGAGAACAGCGGCTGCAGCGGCACGACCGCGTCGACGGCGAGCGCCAGGAACAGCAGCGTCAGGTAGCTGATCGAGGTGTGGAACAGGCGCATGGCGCCGACCTCGTCAGCGGAGGTCACGCGCTTGGCGCGGCGGAGCAGGCCGTGGGACTCCGCGAGGAACCAGGCGCCCAGCAGGACGGCGGCCACGGCGTAGACCGGACCGGTCGGTGCGACCGGCACGAGCACCAGCGTGGCGGCGACCATCGCCCAGGCGTAGCCGACCACCTGGCGCCCGACGGTCAGGGGGGAGGCGACCACCGGCAGCATCGGCACGCCGACCTCGGCGTAGTCGGCGCGGTACTTGATGGACAGCGGCCAGTAGTGCGGCGGGGTCCACAGGAAGATCACCGCGAAGAGCACCCACGGCGCCCAGGAGAGGCTGCCGGTGACGGCCGACCAGCCGATGAGCACCGGCATGCACCCGGCGGCGCCGCCCCAGACGATGTTCTGGCTGGTCCGGCGCTTGAGGCCGAGGGTGTAGACGACCACGTAGAAGGCGATCGCGAGGGCCGCCAGCAGCGCGGAGAGCGGGTTCACGACCAGCCCGAGCCACACCACCGACAGCAGCCCCAGCACGAACCCGAAGACCAGCGCCTCGCGCGGCGCCACCACGCCGGTGACCAGCGGGCGCTTGCCCGTGCGGTGCATCCGCATGTCGATGTCGCGGTCGATGTAGCAGTTCAGGGCGTTGGCGCTGCCCGCGGCCAGGGTGCCGCCGACGAGGGTCGCCCCCAGCAGCCACAGCGGCGGCAGGCCGCGCTGCGCGAGCATCATCGTCGGCACCGTCGTCATGAGGAGCAGCTCGATGATGCGGGGCTTGGTGAGTGCGACGAAACCGGCCACCCGCTGGCGCCGGGTCCAGCGGGAGCGGGCGCCACGGGCGTCCTCGACGGCGGTCACGGGCGGTCGCGGTCCTCGCTGGAGCAGGGGCCTGGGGACGTGCCCCCAGACGGGGCGCGGCGGTCCTCAGGGCACGGACGGGGCCACTGTACGGCCCGCGGGCCGTCCGGGTGCCATGCCGCCGCGCGGGTGAACCCCGGGCGGTGAGTAGGCTCACAGCGACAGCGAGCCGCACCACGGGACGACACCACAGCGACAGAGCCGCACCACTGGACGACACATGCGCGCGGCGGCCGCCTCCGCGCCGCGCGGAGGAAAGGGACAGCACACCGTGACCCAGACGCAGACCAGCGCCCCGAGCAAGCTCGAGTGGGACGAGGTCGACCAGCGCGCCGTGGACACCGTCCGCGCGCTCGCCGCCGACGCCGTGCAGAAGGTCGGCAACGGCCACCCCGGCACCGCCATCAGCCTCGCGCCGCTGGCGTACCTGCTCTACCAGAAGCTGCTCACGCACGACCCGGCCGACACCACCTGGGACGGCCGCGACCGCTTCGTCCTGTCCGCGGGCCACTCCGCGCTGACGCAGTACATCCAGCTGTACCTGGGCGGTTTCGGGCTCGAGCTGGACGACCTCAAGGCGCTGCGCACCTGGGGCTCCAAGACCCCCGGCCACCCCGAGTACAAGCACACCAAGGGCGTCGAGGTCACGACCGGCCCGCTGGGCCAGGGCGTCGCCAACGCCGTGGGCATGGCGATGGCCGCCCGCCGCGAGCGGGGCCTGCTCGACCCGGACGCCGCCCCGGGCGAGTCCGTCTTCGACCACCAGGTCGTGGCGATCGCCTCCGACGGCGACCTGCAGGAGGGCGTCTCCGGCGAGGCCTCCTCCCTGGCGGGCACGCAGGAGCTGGGCAACCTCACCGTCATCTACGACGCGAACTCGATCTCCATCGAGGACGTCACCGACGTCGCCTTCACCGAGGACGTCGCTGCGCGGTACGAGGCGTACGGCTGGCACGTCCAGACCGTCGACTGGACCCGCGGCGGTGACCACACCGACGGCGAGGGCTACCACGAGGACGTCCAGGCCCTGTGGGACGCGCTGCAGGCCGCGAAGGCGGAGACCACCCGCCCGAGCTTCATCCGGCTGCGCACGATCATCGCCTGGCCGGTGCCGAAGCTGCAGAACACCGGCAAGTCGCACGGCTCCGCGCTCGGCGAGGAGGCCATCAAGGGCCTCAAGGCCGCCACCGGGCTCGACCCGGAGAAGACCTTCGCCGTGGACGACGAGGTGCTCGAGCGCACCCGGGGCCTCGCCGCCCGCGCCGCCGAGGTCCGCAAGGACTGGGACGCCCGCTTCGCCGCGTGGCAGGAGGCGAACCCGGAGCGCGCCGCGCTGCTGGCCCGCCTCAAGACCCGCACGCTCCCCGAGGGCTGGACGGACTCGCTGAAGTCCTTCCCCGCGGGCAAGGCCGTCTCCACCCGCAAGGCGAGCGGTGAGGTCCTCACCGGTCTGGCCGGCGTGCTGCCGGAGCTGTGGGGCGGCTCGGCCGACCTGGCGGAGTCGAACAACACCACGATGGAGGGCGAGCCCTCCTTCCTGCCGCCGTCGCGCCAGACCCGCTCGTGGAGCGGTGGCCCCTACGGGCGCACCCTCCACTTCGGCATCCGCGAGCACGCCATGGGCGCCGCGATCAACGGCATCGTCCTCCACGGCGGCACCCGCGCCTACGGCGGCACCTTCCTGCAGTTCAGCGACTACATGCGCGCCTCGGTGCGCCTGGCGGCGCTGATGGAGATCCCGTCGATCTTCGTGTGGACGCACGACTCCATCGGCCTGGGCGAAGACGGCCCGACCCACCAGCCGGTCGAGCACGTGGCCGCGCTGCGCCTCATCCCGGGCCTGGCCGTGGTCCGCCCGGCCGACGCGAACGAGACGGCGTACGCCTGGCGCGGAGCGCTGGAGCACACCGAGAGCCCGACGGGCCTGGTGCTCTCGCGCCAGAACCTGCCGGTCTACGACCGCGAGGTCTTCGGGAGCGCCGAGGGCACCCTCAAGGGCGGCTACGTGCTGGTGGACGCCGAGGGTGACCTCCAGGTCATCATCGTGGCCACGGGCTCCGAGGTCGAGGTGGCCGTGGCGGCCCGCGAGCAGCTGCAGGCCGCCGGCGTCGGCACCCGCGTGGTGTCCATGCCGTGCCGCGAGTGGTTCGCCGAGCAGGACGACGCCTACCGCGCGTCCGTGCTGCCGCCGTCCGTCAAGGCGCGCGTGTCCGTCGAGGCCGGCGTGGCCGCCGGGTGGCGCGACATCGTCGGCGACGCCGGGCGCACGGTCTCCCTGGAGCACTTCGGCGCCTCCGCCGACGGCGCACGCCTGATGCAGGAGTTCGGCTTCACCGCCGAGAACGTCGTCGCCAAGGCCCACGAGTCGCTGCAGGCGGCCGCCGGCGGCGACAGCCCCGGCTCGGTCGCCGGCTCGTCGTCCCCGACCGGCGGCACCGGCGACCGCTGACCCACCCTCGTGCGCCGGCGGCGGGCCGGTGGCCCGCCGCCGGCGCACGAGCTCCACGTCGATCGGCCTCTCACCTGCGAGATCGCTCATCTTCCGGTCCGCCCAGCCGATCGGCACCCAGAGACGTCAGACGTCCCCGCCCGACTGACCAGTCACCCACCTGGAGCGATCACCATGACCAACGCCAACCTCGCCGCCCTCTCCCAGGCCGGCGTCGCCGTCTGGCTCGACGACCTCTCGCGCGAGCTCGTGCAGACCGGCCGCCTGGCCGACCACGTCGAGCAGCAGAGCGTCGTCGGTGTGACGAGCAACCCCACGATCTTCGCCACCGCCCTCAAGAAGGGCGACCGCTACGAGGACCAGGTCCGCGAGCTGGCGGCCTCCGGCGTCGACGTCGACGAGGCGGTCTTCCAGATCACCACGCGCGACGTGCGCGAGGCCTGTGACGTGCTCCGCCCCGTGCACGACCGCACGGGCGGCAAGGGCGACGGCCGCGTCTCGCTCGAGGTGGACCCGCGCCTGGCGCGCGACACCCAGGCGACGTCCGAGTCGGCCCGGACCCTGTGGTCCGCCGTGGACCGCGAGAACCTGTACATCAAGATCCCCGCGACGGTGGAGGGTCTGCCCGCCATCACCACGGCGATCTCCGAGGGCATCAGCGTCAACGTCACGCTGATCTTCTCCCTCGACCGCTACCGCGCGGTCATGAACGCCTTCCTCACCGGCCTGGAGCAGGCCCGTGAGAAGGGCCTCGACCTGGCCCCCATCGCCTCGGTGGCGAGCTTCTTCGTCTCCCGCGTCGACACCGCGATCGACCCGCAGCTCGACGCGATCGGCACCGACGAGGCGAAGGCGCTGCGCGGCAAGGCCGCCCTCGCCAACGCGCGCCTGGCGTTCCAGGCCTACGAGGAGGTGTTCTCCTCCCCGCGCTGGCAGGTGCTGGCCGAGGCCGGCGCCCAGGTGCAGCGTCCGCTGTGGGCCTCCACCGGTGTCAAGGACCCGGCCTACCCGGACACCCTCTACGTCAGCGAGCTCGTGACCGACGGCGTCGTGAACACCATGCCCGGCACCACGCTGGAGGCCTTCGCCGACCACGGCCAGGTCACCGGCGACACCATCAAGGGCTCCTACGCCGAGGCCGAGCAGGTCATGGACGGGCTCGAGCGCCTGGGCATCTCCTACACGAAGGTCGTCGAGGACCTCGAGACCGAGGCCGTCGACAAGTTCGAGAAGTCCTGGACCGAGCTGGGCGACTCCGTGCGCGACGAGCTCGAGCGCGCCGCCGCCCAGTCCGGTGGCAGCGACGCGTGACGCGCTCCCCCCGGCACGTCACAGCTCACCGCCCCGCCGGTCCGGTGGTGCGCTGATGTCCACGCTCCTCCCAGACCCCGGCGCGGGGGCCGCGCACAACCCGTTGCGCGACCCCCGTGACAAGCGGCTCTCCCGGATCGCCGGCCCCTGCGGCATGGTGATGTTCGGGGTCACCGGTGACCTGGCCCGCAAGAAGCTCATGCCGGCGATCTACGACCTCGCGAACCGCGGGCTGCTCCCTCCGGGCTTCTCGCTGGTGGGCTTCGCCCGACGGGACTGGGAGGAGCAGGACTTCGGCCGGATCGTCTACGACTCGGTCCGGCAGCACTCCCGCACGCCGTTCCGCGAGGAGGTGTGGGCGCACCTGGCGGAGGGCTTCCGCTTCGTGCCCGGCGAGTTCGGCGACGCCGCGGCGTTCACGCAGCTCGCCCAGGTGGTCCGAGACCTCGACGCCCAGCGCGGGACGGGCGGGAACCACGCCTTCTACCTGTCGATCCCGCCGGGCGCCTTCCCGCTGGTGTGCCAGCAGCTGGCGGCCTCGGGCCTGACCGACCCCGTCGAGGGGTCGTGGCGGCGCGTGGTCATCGAGAAGCCGTTCGGACGGGACCTGGCCTCGGCCCGCGAGCTCAACGCCGTCGTCGGCAGCGTCTTCCCCCAGGACTCGGTGTTCCGCATCGACCACTACCTGGGCAAGGAGACGGTGCAGAACCTGCTGGCGCTGCGCTTCGCCAACCAGATGTTCGAGCCCCTGTGGAACTCCAACCACGTCGACCACGTGCAGATCACCATGGCCGAGGACATCGGCATCGGCGGCCGCGCCGGGTACTACGACGGCATCGGCGCGGCGCGCGACGTCATCCAGAACCACCTGCTCCAGCTGCTGGCGCTCACGGCCATGGAGGAGCCGGTCTCCTTCGACGCCCGCGACCTGCGCGCCGAGAAGGAGAAGGTCCTCTCGGCCGTCCGCCTCCCCGCCGACCTCGACGCCCACACCGCCCGCGGGCAGTACGCGCCGGGCTGGCAGGGCAGCGAGCCGGTGAAGGGCTACCTGGAGGAGGACGGCATCTCGCCGGACTCCACCACGGAGACCTACGCCGCCGTCACCCTGGAGATCGACACCCGCCGCTGGGCAGGGGTGCCGTTCTACCTGCGCGCCGGCAAGCGCCTGGGCCGGCGCGTCACGGAGATCGCGGTGGTCTTCAAGAAGGCGCCGCACCTGCCGTTCGAGTCCACGGCCACCGAGGAGCTCGGCCAGAACGCCCTCGTGGTGCGCGTGCAGCCCGACGAGGGCGTCACGCTGCGCTTCGGCTCCAAGGTCCCGGGCACGCAGATGGAGGTCCGGGACGTCACCATGGACTTCGGGTACGGGCACTCCTTCACGGAGTCCTCCCCCGAGGCCTACGAGCGGCTCATCCTCGACGTGCTGCTGGGCGACCCGCCGCTGTTCCCGCGGCACGAGGAGGTCGAGCTCAGCTGGCGCATCCTCGACCCCGTCATCGAGCACTGGGCCTCGCAGGGCCAGCCGGCGCCGTACGCGTCGGGCTCGTGGGGCCCTGAGCAGGCGACGGAGATGCTCGCCCGCACCGGACGCACCTGGAGGCGCCCGTGATCGTCGACATGCCGCGCACCTCGACGGCGGCCATCGCCAAGAAGCTCGTCGACCTGCGCGACTCCGGCGGGGCCGTGGCCCTGGGCCGGGTGCTCACGCTGGTGGTGCCCACCGACGACGAGCACGCCGAGACGGCCATCGAGGCCGCGAACGACGCCAGCCGCGAGCACCCGTGCCGCATCGTGGTGCTCGCCGCGGCGGACGAGCGGGGCACCTCCCGCCTGGACGGGCAGATCCGCGTGGGCGGTGACGCCGGCGCCAGCGAGGTCATCGTCCTGCGCAGCTACGGGCCGCTCACGGCCCACGGCGCCTCGATGGTCATCCCCCTGCTCCTGCCGGACGCGCCGGTCGTGGTCTGGTGGCCGGGCGAGGCCCCTGAGCATCCCGCCACGGACCCCATCGGGGCGATGGCGCAGCGGCGGATCACCGACGCCGCGGCCTGCGGCGACCCGGTGGAGGTGCTGCACCGCCTCGCGGCTCGCCACGTGCCCGGTGACACCGACTTCGCCTGGTCGCGGCTGACGCTGTGGCGGGGCCTGCTCGCCGCGGCGCTGGACCAGGTCCCCGCGGACCGCGTGACGGCGGCCACGGTGACCGGCGCCAGCGACAGCCCCAGCACCGAGCTGCTGGCCGCCTGGCTCGCGCTGACCCTCGGGTGCCCGGTGACCCGGGTCAGCGGCCGCTCCGGCGGCGGCATCGTCGGCGTGCGCCTGGAGCGCCCCTCCGGCGCTGTCGAGCTGGCCCGCCCGGACGGGCAGGTGGCCACGCTGACCCAGCCCGGGCAGCCCGAGCGCCGCCTGGCGCTGCCGCGCCGATCCAACCGCGACTGCCTCGCGGAGGAGTTGCGGCGCCTGGACCCCGACGACATCTACGGCGAGGTCCTCACCACCGGTCTGGCGGCGCTGGACGCGGAGGAGGGCGGCCACGTGGCGATGGCCGAGGCGCGGTCCGCCGGGCGCGGTCCCGACGTGGCCGAGCAGCTGCGCCGCGGCGCCGAGCTCGACGCCGCCGCGCACGCCCGCGCCGCGGCGATCGCGGCGGCCGATCCGCCGGCCGAGAAGCAGACCGTGGGAGAGGACGCCTCATGAGCAGCTACGGGTCCCGGTCGGCCGCCGAGGTGGTCGTCCACCCCGACAAGGGCTCCCTGGCCGCGGCGGTGGCCGCGCGCCTCGTGGTGCGCGTGCTCGACGCGCAGGTGCGCCGCGGCCGGGCGTCCGTGGTCCTCACGGGAGGCACCGTGGGCACGCAGGTGCTGCGCGACGTCGCCTCCTCCCCCGCCTCCCGCGCCGTCGACTGGTCGCGGGTGGACCTGTGGTGGGGCGACGAGCGGTTCGTGACCGCCGACGACGGCGACCGCAACGCCGTCCAGGCGCGCGAGGCGGTGCTCGACGCCCTCGCCCGGCAGGGCCTGCGCGAGGAGGCGGTCCACGTCATGCCCGCCAGCGACGGGCCTGACGGTGACGACCCCGACGCGGCCGCGGCCCGCTACGCCGCCGAGCTGGCCACCGCGGCCCGCGAGGAGGGCGTCGGGGGGGCGGTGCCGGTCTTCGACGTGCTCATGCTCGGCGTGGGCCCCGACGGGCACGTCGCGAGCCTGTTCCCCGGCCACCCGTCCCTGGAGCAGGGCCAGGAGGTCGGCCACGAGGTGATCGCGGTGAGGGACTCCCCCAAGCCGCCGCCCACGCGCCTGTCGCTGACGCTGCCGGTCATCGCCTCCGCCGAGGAGGTCTGGCTCGTGGTGGGGGGCGCGGACAAGGCCGAGGCCGTCGCCGAGGCCCTCGCCGGGCCGGGGCGCCTGCCGGCGAGCCTGGTCAGCGGGACGCAGCGCACGCTGTGGCTGCTCGACCGGGAGGCCGCCAGCCGGCTGTGACGCCGTGCTCCGAGCCCGCTCCGAGCGGGCTCGGAGCCGGGTCGCTGCCGGGTCGGAGGCTGGGTGTCACGAGGTCACCCGTCTGCCCTAGCGTCTCCTGCGTGAGCACCCCTCCCGTGGACCCGACCACCACGTCCGCCTGGACCCGCCTCCGGGCCCACCACGCCGAGCTGGTCCCCGACCTGCGCGGGTGGTTCGCCGAGGACCCTGACCGAGCCCGCCGGCTGACCCTCGACGCCGCGGACCTCCACGTGGACCTGTCCAAGAACCTCGTCACGGACACCACGCTGTCCCTGCTGGTGCAGCTGGCCGAGGAGGTGCGGCTGCCGGAGCGGCTGCAGGCGATGTTCGCCGGCGAGCACATCAACGTCACTGAGGACCGCGCCGTCCTGCACACCGCGCTGCGCCGCCCGCCGCACGCGGACCCCCCGCTGGTGGTCGACGGCCAGGACGTCGACGCCGACGTCCAGGCGGTCCTGGAGAAGGTGTCCGCCTTCGCGGACGACGTGCGCTCCGGCACCTGGACGGGCGTCACCGGCCAGCGGATCCGCACGGTCGTCAACATCGGCATCGGCGGGTCCGACCTCGGCCCGGTGATGGCCTACGAGGCGCTCAAGGCCTACAAGCACCCTGACGTCGAGGTCCGGTTCGTCTCGAACATCGACCCGACCGACCTGGCCGAGACCGTCGCCGACCTCGACGCGGCCTCGACGCTGTTCATCGTCGCCTCCAAGACCTTCGGGACCCTGGAGACGCTGACCAACGCGCGTCTGGCCCGGGCCTGGCTGTGGGAGCAGCTCAGCGCCGCCGGCGCGCTGGAGGACGACGACGACGCGCGCCGCGCGGCCGTCGCGAAGCACTTCGTGGCCGTCTCCACCGCCCTGGACAAGGTCGCCGACTTCGGCATCGACCCGGAGAACGCGTTCGGCTTCTGGGACTGGGTCGGCGGGCGCTACTCCGTCGACTCCGCCATCGGCACCTCGCTGGCGGTGGCGATCGGGCCGGAGGGGTTCCGGGAGTTCCTCGCCGGGTTCCACGCGGTCGACGAGCACGTGCGCACCGAGCCGCTCGCCACCAACGTCCCCGTGCTCCTGGGCCTGCTCAACGTCTGGTACGTCAACTTCCTGGACGCCCACACCCACGCCGTCCTGCCGTACAGCCAGTACCTGCACCGCTTCCCCGCGTACCTGCAGCAGCTGACGATGGAGTCCAACGGCAAGTCGGTGCGCTGGGACGGCTCCCCCGTCACCACCGCCACCGGCGAGGTGTTCTGGGGAGAGCCCGGCACCAACGGCCAGCACGCCTTCTACCAGCTGATCCACCAGGGCACGCGGGTCATCCCGGCGGACTTCATCGCGTTCGCCAACCCCGCGCACCCGCTGCGGGACGGCGACGTCGACGTGCACGCCCTCTTCATGGCCAACTACTTCGCGCAGACCAAGGCGCTGGCGTTCGGCAAGACCGCCGAGGAGGTCCGCGCCGAGGGGACCGCGGAGGACGTCGTGTCGGCGCGGGTCTTCAGCGGCAACCGGCCCACCACCTCGATCCTCGCTGCGTCGCTGACCCCGTCGGTGCTCGGCCAGCTGATCGCGCTGTACGAGCACATCACGTTCGTCGAGGGCGTCGTGTGGGGCATCGACAGCTTCGACCAGTGGGGCGTCGAGCTGGGCAAGAAGCTCGCCCTGGAGATCGCGCCCGCCCTCACGGGCGACTCCGCGGCGCTCGAGGCCCAGGACCCGTCGACGCGGGAGCTGATCGAGCACTACCTGGCGCAGCGCACCGTCTGAGCTGGCCGCTCCGGCGCGGAGAGCGCGAAGGGCCCCCGGGACGTGCGTCCCGGGGGCCCTTCGCGTGTGGTCGGACCGCCGTCAGAGACCGCGCTTGGCGCGGTGCTTGGCGAGGGCCGCCTCGAGGATGGCCTTGCCGTCGCTCTCGGACCGGCGCTCCTTCACGTACGCGAGGTGCGTCTTGTACGGCTCGGTCTTGGGCGGCTGGGGCGGGTTGGCCCGGTCCTGGCCGGCGGGGAGCCCGCAGCGCGGGCAGTCCCAGGTCTCGGGGACCTCGGAGCCGGGGTCGAAGGCGAAGCTCGGCTGCGTCTCGTGCGCGTTGGCGCACCAGTAGGAGACGCGCCGCCGGGGCGCGGCGTCGCCGCGCTCCGCCTCGCCCATGGGACCGGCGCCGACACGGCTGCCCCGGATCGCGTTGCCACCTGCCACGGTGATCCCTTCGTCTGCAGGAGTGGGGGTCAGGAACCGCTGGGGTCGAAGCGCTCGACGAGGCCGAGCGCCACGACCACGGCCGCCCAGAGGACGGCGTTCGCCACGGTGATGCGGTTGAGGTTGCGCTCGGCCACCCCGGAGCTGCCCACGCTGGCGGACATCCCGCCGCCGAACATGTCCGACAGACCGCCGCCCTTGCCCTTGTGGAGCAGGATCAGCAGGGTCAGGAAGAGGCTCGTCAGCGCCAGCAGCACCTGGAGCACGATCCGCAGGACGGTCACAGCCGACCAGAGTACTTGCTGGTGGGCGCCGCGGTGACCGCCATCACGCAGCCGGCCGTGTCGCGCCGCGCGCCCAGACCACCCGGCCGCGGAGCGGTCAGGACGCCGCCCCGCCCGTGACGATGCCGGCGAACTCACCGGCGTCGAGGCTCGCGCCACCGACGAGGGCGCCGTCGACGTCCTCACCGGCCATGATCGCGGCGACGTTGGAGGACTTCACCGAGCCGCCGTACAGCACGCGCACGGCGTCGGCCACCTCGGCGCCGTGGGCGTCGGCCAGGCGCGCGCGCAGGGCCGCGCAGACCTCCTGGGCGTCCTCGGGGGTGGCGACCTTGCCGGTGCCGATGGCCCAGACGGGCTCGTAGGCGACGACGACCTTCGGCAGGTCCTCCGCGGAGATGCCCGCGAGGGAGCCGTCGAGCTGGCCGATGCAGTCGGCGACGTGCTCGCCGGCCTCGCGGACCTCCAGCTGCTCGCCGAGGCAGACGATCGGGGTCATGCCGTGCTCGAGGACCTTGGCGGCCTTCGCGGCCACCAGCGCGTCGTCCTCGCCGTGGTACTGGCGGCGCTCGCTGTGGCCGACGACCACGTACTGCACGCCGAGGCGCGCCAGCATGGAGGCGGCGACCTCACCGGTGCGGGCGCCGGGCTCGTGGGCGGAGACGTCCTGGGCGCCCAGGCCGAGCTCCAGCTTGTCGCCCTCGATGAGGGTCTGCACCGAGCGGAGGTCGGTGAAGGGGGGGATGACGACGGCCTCGACGGAGGCCGGGTCGTGCTTGGCGTCGCGCAGCGTCCACGCGAGGCGCTGGACCAGGGCCGTGGCCTGCACGTGGTCGACGTTCATCTTCCA